>NZ_WHMT01000005.1:0-201542 GCF_009372055.1 Pseudactinotalea sp. HY160
CACCCCCACGATGAGCACCGTGGCCCACAACGAGGACAGGAACACCCCGCTGCCGAGCACGTTCGCGTAATTATCGAACCCCACGAACCGCTGCTGGCCCGGACGCAGCAGATTCCACTCCCGGAACGAATAATAGATCGTCACCAGGAACGGCACCTGCGTGATCACGATCGCAGTGATCAAAGCCGGCCACACAAGCAACCGAGCCAAACGGATTCCAGACCTCGCCCGGGCAGAAGAACCCACCCGGCGCGGCGATGCCTGCGGGGAGGCGGTGACCGTGACCATGACTCTCTCCTTCGAGTGCGTGGATCGATTCCGACCGATCCTTCGACGAGAGCGCGGTGCCCCACGTGTTCACGGGGCACCGCGCCGCGCTGCTATTTCTGTGCGTCGCCGGCCTTCTGGGCCAACTCTTGAACCTCGGCCAAGGCGTCGTCGACCGACTTTCGGCCCGCGTACACCTCGGCGAAGACCTGCGAGGCGCTATTTCCCAGGTCCTGCCACTCGGGGATCGTGATGAACTGAATCCCGACATAGGGCTGGGGGTTGACGCCCGGATGCTCCGGGTTCACGCTCAGCATCGTCTCTTTGGTGATATCCGCGAAGGCGCCGGCCGCCTCCTGATATTCCGGAATGTCGTAGGTCGACAGTCTCGCGCCGGGGGGCACGCGGCTCCAGCCGAGCTCATTGCCGACCAGGCTCGCATAGTCCTTGCCGGTCGCCCACTTGATGAACTCCCACGCGGCCTCCTGCTTCTGGGAGGTCTTGGGGATCGCGAGGTTCCACGACCACAGCCATCCGGACTCGTCGGTCTCGACCACCGGGGCGTGTACGTAGCCGACGTTCCCGGCCACCTCGCTCAGGTCGGGATCCTCGACGCTGCCGGCCGCGCTCGTGGCGTCGTACCAGAAGGCCGCCTTCCCCTGCGTGAACAGGTTGAGGCACTCGGTGAAGCCGTAGGAGACCGGATCCGCCTCGCCCGAATCCCGGATCGTCTCCGACCAGAAGGTGAGAGCCTTCCGGAATCCCTCCTGGTCCACCTGCGCGTTCCAGTCCATGTCGAACCAGGAGCCGCCGAAGGTGTTGACGACCGTGTTGAGGGAGGCGATTCCCTCGCCCCAGCCGGGCTTGCCGCGCAGGCAGATCCCGGCGTGGTCGTCGGTGTCGACCTGCTTTGCCATCGCCGCGACCTCCTGCCAGGTCGGGCGCTCGGGCACCGTGATCCCGGCCTCGGAGATGATGTCCCTGTTGTACATGAGGAAGGACGACTCGCCGTAGAACGGTGCCGCGTAGAGGTCGTCGTCGACGGAGACCGAGGTGCGAACCGGCGGGAAGAGGTCGTCGATGTCGTACTCGGCGTCGTCGTCGGCCCATTGCGACAGGTTGACGATCCAGTCGTTCTGTTGCCACAGCCGGACTTCGTAGGCACCGATCGTCAGGATGTCGTACTGCCCGCCCTGGGTCGCGATGTCCTTGGTCACCGCATCACGCAGGTCGTTCTCCTCCATCTGGATGAAGTTGACCTTGATGTCGGGGTGGTCCGCCTCGAACTCCCCCTTGAGCTGCTCCATGTCGACCATCTGCGGGTTGTTCACCGTGGCCAACGTGAGCTCCGTGATGGTGCCGCTGTCGGCCGAGCTGTCACCCGCACCGCCACCGGCACCGGAGCAGGCGGTCAGTGCCAGTGCGGACGCGAAGAGGGCTGTGCCCCAGGCCGCTGCCCGTGATGTATTCAATCGTGAACTCATGAAAACCTCTCTGTCCTCAACGTACGGGTCTGCCACGTAGCTCTGGGAGCCGTGGCATGTCACCGGTGTCACGACGGACTATACAGACGCATGTCACCGATGACAAGCATCGTTCGTCAAGGCTACGATCGGACCGCGGCATGGCTGGACCAGCATGTCGGCCTGCGAATGTTCGGCGGCGTCGAGGTGCCGGTCGAGTTCGTCCGTAGGTGATCTGATTCGTCATGCAATCGAGTGGAAGGACAGACAGATGGGCGACTTCGGTGGGCGGACAGTCCTGGTCACGGGCGCAAGCGGAGGGATCGGCGGTGAGATCGTGCGCCAGTTGTGTAGCGCCGGGGCCGCGGTGCTCGCCGCGGGGCCGGATGGCGACTCGCTCGAAGCGATCGTCGCGGACACAGGCGCCCGCCCGCTTCCGTTCGACCTCGAATCCGAGGACGCAGTCCGCGGAGCCATCGAAGGTGTCGACCTCTACGGCGTCGTGAACTGCGCCGGGTGGGGCGGAATCGTGTCGCCGACGACTGAGGCCGATGTCGACGTCTTCGACAGGGTCATGGGGATCAACGCCCGCGGGACGCTCCTCGTGACCAAGTACGCGTCGCGGGAGATGATCCGCCTCGGGGTCGGCGGCTCGATCGTCAACGTCTCGAGCCAGGCAGCGCTCGTTGCGCTCGACGGGCACGGCTCCTACGGTGCCTCGAAGGCCGCGATCGATGCGATCACCCGCGTGGCGGCACTGGAGCTCGGTGCGCATGGAATCAGGGTCAACAGCGTCAATCCGACCGTCGTGATGACCCCGATGTCGGCCGGCTACTGGGGGCGTCCTGAGATCGGAGGGCCATTCCTGGAAATGATGCCCTTGGGTCGATGGGCGACCGAGAAGGACATCGCTGCGCCGATCGTCTTCCTGCTCGGTGACGGGGCATCAATGATCTCCGGGGTGTGCCTACCGATCGATGGCGGCTACTGCAGCCGATGAGGGCACGTCGCCCATTGCCCGGGTTCGAGGTGCCTCGACTGCCATGCACGACGAACGCTCGATGAGCGACACCGCCAGCACGTTGGACTTCTTCACGCGTCGACCGGGGAACTCGAGACGCAGCATAATGCGTTCGGCCGCGAGACGGCCCAGTTGAGCAGGATCCTGATCGATGACGCTCAGTGGGGGGTCGAGGAGGTCGGCCATCGGGAAGTCGCCGAAGCCGACCATCGGAATGGGTGCCGACCGCATCGCGCGGACGAGCATCATCGAACTGCGTGCATTGGAGGAGAAGATCGCAGTCGGCGGATCCGGGAGGGATATGAGGCGGCTGAGCGTGGCGTTCGTTCGTGACTGATCGGAGACATGGACGGCCACCAGGTCGTCGTCTGTGCCTCCGAGGGCCTCGTCGTGCGCGCGGCGCCACCCCTGCAGCCGCTGCCGTTCGGTGGACAAGTGGATCATGTCGCCGATGTAGGCAATCCTCGTATGGCCGTGTTCGAGGAGGTGTCGCGTCGCGACGTAGGCGCCTTCCTCGTCATCGTCGGTGAACGAGTCCGCGTTGATCCCGATGGGAGTGCGGTCGACGAACACGATGCTGGTGTGTTGCTGCCAGCGCGCAAGCCATGAATGATCGGTGCCGACAGGGGCGATGACCAGCCCGGAGAGCTGTCGGCTCAGGAGTGTCTCGATCGTTGCACGTTCCTCGTCCGGGTCCTCCCCGAGGCTCGTCACCACGGTGGACATACCGTGCTCGCGCGCGACCCGGTCGACCGATCGGATGATGAGCGCGAAGTACGGATCGACGACATCCGGGACCGCGACCCCGAGAACGAGACTACGGCCGGCGCGGAAATTGGTCGCGAGCACGTTGGGCACGTAGTTGAGATCCTTCATGACCTTCTCCACGAGCGCTCGCGTCTCCGGCAGCACATGGGCGTCGCCGTTGAACACCCGCGATACCGTTTTCGCGCTCACGCCCGCATGAGCTGCGACATCGCGCATCGTCACCAATGGATTCCACCTCCGGATCGGGAACGCCGTCCTGTCGACTACCGTACCGGAGCCCGCACAGGCGCGACTCCCGCCTGCCTTTCCGGCGGGAGTCGCAGCGACTAGCCGATCATCCGATGACGCCGGCCAGTTCGCGAAGGCGCGGAAGGGCGCGCTCGGTGAGGAGCCGGCGACGGGTGAGTTCGTCGTGCGAGAGGCTGTCCTTCCACAAGGCCCGGCCGGCCATCGCCCCCGCGGCACCGTTGGCCATCGCGATGCGAACCTGCTCGATGAACGTGCTGTGGTCCACTCCGGCCGACAGGGCCGCCCACGGCGCCCCGTGGGCTGCACGGGTGACGTCGCGACACGCCTCGGCGGATCCCGGGTACTGAAGCTTCAGCACCTTTGCGCCGCACTCGACGGCGAGGCGGGCGCCGTCCGCGACCAGGCCCGGGAACCGGCGGGCGTAATCGGCGTCGCTCTCCCCCTCGAGTTGGTACGTGAGGAGTTCGACGATGAGGAGGACCCCCTCTCGCGTGCACGAGTCCGTGAGGTCTCGGATCTCGTCTGCCAGCCGCGACGTCGCGTCCTGGCGGTCGGGTCGCGAGTAGAAGAGCATCTTCGCGGCGTCACCGCCGAGGTCACGGACGGTTCGTGCCGTGACTCCGGGGACGTACCGTGTGTATCGGAGTCCGTCGACGGTCTCGAAGCCCGAGGCATCCATTCCGACGACCAGACCGGTGTCGCGGCCGAGGATGCCGTCGTCGACGATCGCGGGTAGCGCGACCTCCGGATCGAGCAGGACCGCGGGTGCGTTGTTGGCGAGGTCTCGAACGAGGTCGGCCTTGACGGTGGCCAGTTCGGCTGTCGTGATGGCGGATGGGCCTTCCGGAGCGTCGGGGATGGCGGCCTTCATACCGTTGCGTTGGTCGGCCGCCACGATGAGCAGGTTGCCATCGGCGGTCGAGATGCGTCGCATGGCGCGACGTTCGAGGACGTTCAACGGATTCGCCGTTGCAGTCTTCATGGGTATTCTCTCCAATTCACTGTGGGTCTAACGGAGGGTCGGTTCTGCGTAGGCAAGCCGCAGTGCGGTCCGGGCCGCGCCGAATGCCGTCTCCTGTTCGCGCGTCGAGACGGACATGTTCGGAAGAATGTGGTCGCGGGCGCGCTGGACGGCGCGCATGCTCGCCCAGCCGCCGGTCAGTGTGCTCGACTGGGCAGGCGGAAGCTCACGGTCCATCGTGGCGAGGAGGAGTGCGATCTCATCGTTGCTGTGCCTCAGAATCGCGGCGAATATCTCTGCCGGGTTCACGTCATCGGTGCGGATCGCGAGCTGGAGCACGCCGTCGTCATTGCGGGCGCCGGAGACCATGACGCCCCCGTCGGCCAGCGTGCCTCGGTAGGGCAGAGCCATGACGGCGTCGTCGAGGCGATCTCGGCCCGAACGGTCTGTGATACCGGCGAGTTGCAATGCTCGACGCAGCAGCAGGCCCGTCTTGACCCCGGCAACCAGAACATGCTTGCCGGGGATGACGTGACGGACCTCGTTGATGAGATTCGCTGCGAGCCTGGAGCGGGCGTCGAAGCCGAGCGGGGTGTCGATGACGCGCACGAGGACTTCGGCGGTGCCCATCGATACGTGGTAGCGGTCGGAGTCCGCATCTTCGCCCGCCTGCATCGCTACGAGGTGATCGTGCCCGGCGACGGTCAATCGGGAGTCCGAGAACTGCGACGGCAGATCGGCTACTGCCCGCCCCCAGGCGTCCCCGGCCTCACGCAGGGGAGGGAGGAGCGCGGCCGTGGCTCCCAGCTCCTTGAGGATCTCCGGCCACGGCGCCCCCGTGTCCTGGTCGAGCAGGCCGGTGCGTGAGGTCAACGAGTACTCGAGCGCGACGTCACCTCCCAGTGACATCGCAACGAACTCAGGCAGATTGAGCCAGCGCAGTTCATCGAGTCGCAGGCCTTGATCGCGGAAATAGGCGAGCTTGGACACGGATACCTGAGCGCCGAGTGGAAGGCCCGTGCGACCGGAGAACTCATCGCGAATTCGCTCGGGGAACGGGGTCATCGGCTCCCGTGGATCGAACCAGGCGATCGCGGGCGTGACGGGCGAGCCCGCGCGGTCGATCAGGATTCCGGATTCGCCCATTCCTGCGATCGCGATCGACGACACTCGCGCGCGAGTCAGGGTTTCCAGACGCGCCGACGTCTTCTTCAGAAGCGCTCGGACTGCCGCGATGAGCCCGTCGGCAGTCATCTCGGTCGTGCCGGCGTTGCCGGCGCGCCACGGCGTGGCGATCTGCTCGCTCACGACCTCCTGGGCGGCTTCATCGACCACCAGCAGTTTGATCGATGTACTGCCGAGATCCAGGCCTGCCGCGAGGGCGTCGTGCCCAATTCTTCCGGTCGGCGATGAATCGGGCCCCAGGCACGTCGCCACAGCTCTCCCTCTCGTTGGTCTGGACAGATCCTGTTCAGTCGCACGATCTCAACGATGACACCGGTGACTTGATGTGTCCATCCTGGGTGTGCGCCAGTGCCGTGTCAAGTCCGCGAGTATCGACGCCGCGCGTGACTCGCGGGTCGGACCCGCACCTTGTAGCATTCCGCGTGACATCGGTGTCACTTCTCCGATGTCACGCCGTGCCCGGCAAGGGGCTCGGCCTGTCGACAGCGAGAGGATTTCCGATGACGGACTTCAACGGCCGGACGATTCTGGTGACGGGTGCGACCGGAGGGATCGGTGGCGAGATCGTGCGTCGGCTGCAGGCAGCGAACGCCGATGTGATCGGTGCCGGTCGGGACCCGGAGAAGCTCGCGGTCCTCGCCGATGAGACCGGTGCCCGTACGGCGCAGTTCGAGCTGACGTCCGAGGATGAGGTCGCGGGTGCTCTTGCGGGGTTGGAGCCGTGGGGAGTGGTCAACTGCGGCGGCTTCGGCGGCGAGATCGCGACGCCGATGGATACCGACATGGAGGTCTTCGACCGTGTCATGGCGATCAACGCTCGGGGAACCATGCTTGTCACCAAGCACGCCGCTCGTGCGATGGTCCGGCTCGGGCGGGGCGGCTCGATCGTCAACGTCTCCAGCCAGGCCTCACTCGTGGCGCTGCCGGGGCATGTCTCCTATGCGGCCTCCAAGGCGGCCATGGACAGCCTGACGAGGGTCAGTGCGCTGGAGCTCGGCCCGTACAACATCCGTGTCAACAGCGTCCACCCGACCGTCGTGATGACAGAGATGTCGGCCTTCTACTGGGGCCGCCCCGAGATCGGCGGGGCGTATCTCGAGCAGATGCCGCTCGGGCGCTGGGCAACCGAGGCCGAGATCGCCGAGCCTGTTGTCTTTCTGCTCAGTGACGGCGCGTCGATGATCACGGGGGCGCACCTGCCCATCGACGGCGGCTTCACCTGTCGCTGAGGCCACCGTCGATGAGTGTAGGCCCGATGTCGAACTCGGGCCGACACGCGACGAGTCGCGGGACACGGTCGATGGAGCGGGGGTGGGCGCTCGCGGTGTCGTGAGCGGGTACGACATCGGCGGCCCCGCCGGAACGGGGCCGCCGATGGTCGGGTCAACGGGTCAGCATTCGGAGGCGTAGAGCGCCGCCTGGCCTTCCTCCGTGTCGAGGTTCTCCTTCGTCACGATCGTGAAGCCGGTCTGGATCTTCTCCTCCGTCGGCTCACCGTTGATTGCGGCGATTGCCTGTTCCACACCCTGGTAGCCGATGTCGTAGGGCTGTTGGGCGATGATCGCCTGGAGCACGCCGTCCTCGAGCGCATCGACCTGTGCGGGACCCGCGTCGAAACCGACCACGTCGACTTCACCGACCGCGCCGGCCTGTTGGATTCCGGTCGCTGCGCCTTCGGCGCTGAAGATGTTCGTGGCGAAAATCGCCTTGAGGTCGGGGTAACGCTGCAGGGTGGACGTCACGATGTCGGCGGCCTTCGCGGGCTGGTTCTTCGCATACTGCACGCCGACGTATTCGAACTTCGGATCCTTCGCGACCGCCTCTTCGAAGCCCTTGACGCGGTCGACCGAGGTCGAGATCCCGGGCTGGTTGTCGATGACGAGGACCTTGCCACCGTCCGGAACGAGGTTCTGGATCGCCTCGAATGCGGCGGCTCCTCCGCCGATGTTGTCGGAGGCGATCTCCGAGACCGCGATCGAGGGATCCTCGATGGTCGTGTCGACCAGCACGATCTTGCTGTTCTGGGCGGCTTCTTCCAACGGCCGCTGCAGTGCACTCACGTCATTGGGGGCGATGAGGATCGCGTCGGGCTCGGTGGCGGTGACCGATGCCACGATCGGTTGCTGCAGCGCGGGATCCCACTTCTGGGGCCCCTGCACGCTGACCTCGGCGCCGAACTCATCGGCGGCTGCGCGGACGCCACATTCCATCGAGATGTAGAACTCGTCCCCGATGACGCCCTGGATGAAGGCGATGCTCGGTGCACCGGAGTCGTCCCCTCCGGTGTCGGTGGAGTTTGCGTTGCTCTCGGGGCTGTTGCCGGTGGAGCAGGCGGCCATGCCTGTTGCCATCGCCAACGCTGCGGTGGCGATGAGGATGCGGTTCCTGGCCATGTCAGACGTCCTTTCGGTTGGAGGAGAACATGCGGGTGAAAAGGTTGGTTGTGGCCTTGCCGCGGTTCGCCGCGGCTCGGCGGACCTGGTCGGCGTACACGGCGGCGATGAGGAACGCGCCGACAACGACCTGCTGCCAGTACGGCTGGACTCCGAGAATCACGAAGCCGTTCCGGAGCGTGGCGGGGATGAGCAGGCCGATCACGGTGCCGAACACTGCGCCGATTCCGCCGAACAGGCTCGTGCCGCCGATCACGACGCCGGCGATGACGTCCAGGTTCGTCAGACTGTGTCCGGCGATCGTCGTGGAGCGGAAGAAGGCGAGGTTGAGCACTCCCGCGAGGCCGGCAAGGAGGCCGGCGAAGGCATACACCTTGATCAACTGGCGATCGACGTTGATCCCGACCCGCCGGCATGCCTCGGGGTTGGAGCCGATTGCCGAAGTGTGGAGTCCGAACTTCGTACGATGGAGGAGGACGATGCCGAGGATGACGACGGCGGCAGCGATGAGTACGAGGATCGGAACGCCGAGGATCCGACCGAAGCCGACCGTGTCGACGAGGACGTCGGGTGCCGCGCGCAGGTCGATACCACCGGTGAGTACCTGTGCGAGCCCGAGCGCGGCAACGAACGTGCCGAGGGTGACGATCATCGGTGGCACCTTGAGTTTGGCCACGCAGAATCCGTTGAGGAGTCCCCAGCCGACGCCCGAGAGGAGGGCGGCCGCGATACCGGCGATTGCGACACCCCAGCCCTGTCCGTCCCCCATGCGTTCCATGACCATCGAGGAGACGACGCCGGAGAAGACCAGGATCGTACCCATCGAGAGGTCGATGCCGGCCGTGATGATGATGAACGTCGTGCCGACTCCGAGGACCGCGAGGATCGACACGCTGATGGCGATGTTCCGGAAGTTCGATCCATCGAAGAATGCAGTCGGGCTCAGCACGCTGAAGAGGATGACGATTCCGAGCCACACGAGCACGATCTGCATCGCCTGGGCCGCGACGGCGGCGCGGACACGTTCGCCGAGTCCCTTCTTCGGGAGCGTGGGGACGGCGGTGGGCGCGGGTTTGGTTTCGATGCTCATGCTGCATCCCTTTCATCCAGGGCGCCGGTCATGGCACCGACGAGTTCGTCGACGTTCGTCTCGGAGGACTTGTACAGCGCGACCCGTCGGCCGTGCCGTAGGACGTGGATCCGGTCCGATACCTGCAATACCTCGGGCATGGAGTGGCTGATGAGCACGACCCCCAGTCCGGTATCGCGAATGCGGCGTACGAGGTCGAGTACTCCCTTGGTCTGGACCACACCGAGTGCGGCCGTGGGCTCATCGAGGAAGATGACCTTGCTCGCCCAGGCGGCGGCGCGCGCGACGGCGATGGCCTGGCGCTGCCCGCCTGACATGCCGCCGACCGGACCGTCGTAATCCCGGACGGTCGCGCCGAGGTCGGCGAAGGCCTGCGCCCCGTGGTTGCGCATCTTGTTCCGCTCCATGAATCCGAGCTTTCCGAGCAGACCACGACGCATGACCTCGCGGCCCAGGTACATGTTCTGGATCGGGTTGAGATGGTTGGCGAGTGCGAGGTCCTGGAACACGGTCTCGATCCCGAGTTCTCGGGCATCTGTCGGGTTCGTCAGGGTGAGGGGCCGACCGTCGAAGTAGAGCTGGCCGGCGTTGGGCGAGTCCGCCCCCGCGAGGATTCGTACAAGGGTCGATTTCCCGGCCCCGTTGTCGCCGATCAATGCGGAGACCTCGCCGGGGCGGACATCGAAGTCCGCGCCCTGGAGGGCCTGGACGGATCCGAACGTGCGGGCTATTCCGCGCGCTTCGTAGATGGGAGCTTCGCTCATGGCAACGGTTCCTCCTAGGACGCGGTTGGTTGGGTGTCGCGGAGCGGTGAACGCGGTTGCGGGCGCAGTTCCCCGGATCCGCGTTGCACGAGATCCGCCGGTACGTAGATCACGGGCGTGACCGGGTCGGGCCGGTCGGGTTGGAGTCGGTCGAGCATGGCTGTTGCCGCGGTCGTCCCGATTGCTCGCGGTGAGTGGTCGATGATCGTCACGGCCGGGGAGAGGCTCTCGGCCATCGGGAAGTCTCCGAAGGAGATGAGGGCGATATCCGTGCGCCGGAATTGGTGCAGGGCGGGGAGCAGGCCGAGGGAGAGGCGCGTGTTGGTCGAGATGAGAGCAGTCGGCGGTTCGGCGAGGGCGAGGAGTTCGACAAGTGCCGGCAACACGTCTGGGGACTCCAGGCAGTCGGCACGGATCAGGCGTTCATCGACCCGAATGCCGGCCTCGCGCATTGCTGCCCGATAGCCCTCGTGTCGACGGCCGGTCGTTGCGACTGCCGGGGTGTCGCTCAGCAGGGCGATCCGCGTATGCCCGTGTTCGAGGAGGTGTCGGGTCGCCAGACGGGTCAACCCGTGGTCGTCGGCCACAACCGACTGGGAGTTGGATGTGGCTCCGACTCGGTCCACGAAGACGAGTGGGAGGTCGCCGATCCGTGCTTCTGCGAGGCAGTCGCGGTCGGTGGGGGAGAGGATGATTCCGGCGCAACGACGTTGAGCCAGACTGTGAACCGTTTCCAATTCACGCTTCGGGTCACGGTTGCTCGAGGCGATCAGGCAGCGGTACCCGTGGGCGTCGAGCACAGATTCGACTTGCGCCACGAGCGTCGCGAAGAAGACATCCGCGATGCTGTCGACGACGACGCCGATGGTGCGGTCTCGACCGGCCCGGAGGGACCGCGCTGCCGGATCCGGAACGTAGTGCAGTTCGAGCATCGCGGCCTGCACGGCCGCCCGGGTGTCGTCGGCGACTTTTGGATGCTCGTTGAGCACGCGGGAAGCGGTCTTGGTGCTCACGCCCGCCAGTTCGGCCACGTCCTTCAGGGTGGGGCCGGATTCATGAGGCCTCATCGCGCGGTCCGGGTGGAGAGCGCGCGAGGGGAGGCGGATCGGGTCGCCATGCGGGTCTCCTCGTCGAGTCGATGTCATCGATGTCATCGGTGTAGGAAAGACTATGACCCCCGCGGCACGTCCCTGTCAACCTTGTGTTCTGACGGTGACCTGATCGTGTTCCAATCGTGTCTGAATCGCCGCGACTTGGAGCGTGGCCGCCTCGTGTGAATCCACCTCGATGAATGGAACGGCCGGGGCCGTGAGGTCGAGCGATGCGACGTAGCCCTCCAGGTCTGCGAGCTTGGCCCGGTCGCGTGCGGCCGAGCGGGACCGGAGCCGCCGGACCAGCTCGCCGGCGCTGATCCGGAGCCATACGAGGTGTGCGGTTCCGCCGTGCGCCTCGATGCGGCGGGCGAGCTCCGCCCAGGCTCGTGGATCGCGACGTTCGGCGGTGAACGGAGCCACGACGACGGTCGATATGCCGGCGTGCAGGCAATCCTGGACGACGCGATGGACACACTCGTAACGTGGCTCTCGGACGAGCGCGGCGAGCCGTGGGTCGTCGAGCCCCGCCGCCCCGATGAGCGAGGCCACGACGTCCACGAGTGGGTTCGTCATCGAGTCCTGGTCCAGCAGCGTCGCACGGAGTCGGCTCGCCAGTTCGAGGGCGGTCGTCGACTTCCCGGAGCCCGGAGGGCCCGTCATGATGATCACCTGCGGTGCTGATGCCACGATCACGAGCATAGTGCCGAGACAGGCCCGGTTCCGAGACCGCACGTCACCCGCCTGGAGAGGAAGCGCTCTCGCCGATGACAGACTGTCCATCGTGAGGACGACGTACGATTCAGCTCCCGCTTCCCTCGATCCCTCCGGCCCGCTGCACGAGCTCCGCCTCGCCGCGGGCCGAGCGCTCCGGGCGAAGGTCGCCGGCCCGGAGGCCCGCGCCCGAACCCAGGAGATCTGGGGAACCCCCGGGAGCCGGTGGTTCACCCCGACCGATCCGATCTGGCGCGTGCACAATGACGCGGCCATGTTCGCCGGCGGCATCACCGCGCTGCTCGTGCAGATGCTCCACCCGGCCGCGATGGCGGGCGTCGGGGACTTCTCCGGCTACAAGTCCGACCCGTGGGGCCGGCTGCAGCGCACGGCCGACTACATCGCGGTGACGACCTTCGGCACGATCGAGGCCGCCGAGCAGGTCTCCGCCCGCGTCGCCCGGATCCACGATCGGGTGAGCGGCACCGACGAGCTCGGCCGGCCCTACCGCGGCAACGATCCCGACCTGCTGCTGTGGGTCCACGACGCCGAGATCGACGCGTTCCTGCGCGCCTACCAGGCCTACAGCCCCACGCCGCTCACACCCGCCGAGGCCGATACGTACGTCGAGCAGACCGCGATCCCCGCCCGGCTCCTCGGCATCGCCGACCCGCCGCTCACGGTGGCGCAGCTGCGATCACAGCTGCGCGGGTTCCGCGCCGACCTCGCGATCACGAACTCGGCCAGGGAGGCCTCCCGGTTCGTCGTGCTGCACCCGCCGGTCGGCTTGGCGGCTCGGCCCGCCTACGGGATGCTCGTCGCCGGCGGGGTGGCACTCGTGCCGGGCTTCGCGCGCCGGATGCTCGGCCTGCCGCTCGGCCCGCGCGCCGCGCGCTGGGTAGCCCGGCCGTTCGGACACGGGGCGGTCGCGGGAGTGCGGTGGGCCCTCGGCGGGCTCGACAAGGCGAACCGTCTCGCCCCGGCGGCACGCGGTCAGGGGCTGTGAGCGTGGGCGGGGCGCCGATCGCGGCACCGCCGGGGCGCGGTCTGCGGCGCGCGGGCGTGATCCTGGCCGTCGTCGGCGCGGTGCTCCTGGTCGGCGCCATCGCCGGGGGAGCGCTCCTGGCGAGCGCCGGCATCGGCGGCGAGATCGACAAGGTGCGCGACGCCGTCCCCGTCTCCGGGCGCGCCGAGCTCGACCTCGAGGACGGGCTCGACCTGCGCCTCTACCGCGAGGTCGGCACCGCGACACCGGACTGCCTCGTCTCGGACGAGGCCGGGACCGACGTGTCCACCGCGTTCTTCGGGTCGAGCACGATCAGCACGGGCGGTCGATCATGGACGGCGTTCCAGGCCTTTCGTACGGTCGGCGCCGGCACCTACTCGATCGAGTGTGGCTCGGCCGAGGTGCTCGTGGCGCAGCCGCTCTCACCGGGTGGGATCGTCGCCGGCGTCGGGGGGATCCTCACCGCGATCTTCGGCGGCTTCGCCGGCGGGATCGTGCTCGTGGGCGGGATCGTGCTCTACGTCGTGGGCCGGGTCAAGGCGAAGCGCATCGCGCCGCCTCCCGCCTGGGGAACGCCCCCGTTCTGACCCGGCTCCCGCTGGACTGGGGAGCGGTTTGGTTTCCTCGGCTGGGGAGCTTCGTGGTGGCGGGGCCCCGAGGTGTTTCCCCGCTCGGCTGGGTGGCGGTCTGGTTCGCTCGGCTGGGGAGTTTCCTGGTGGCGGGGCCCCGGAGAGTTTCCCCGCTCGGCGAGTGGCGGATGGCGGCACTTGTGACCACGCGTCGGTGCCGGCGACTGGTGACCACGTGTCGGCGGCGACTGGTCACCACGCGTCGCTGGCGCCGTGGCGGTGCGGCGTCGTGGTCACGCGGCGCAGGAACGCGACGAGCCGGCCGAGCGCGAGGCGGGCGTCGGAACTGCCCAGGTCGAAGTCGAACACGTGCCCGGATCGAGAGGTCTCCTCGAGCACCACCTCGTCGACGTCCCCGCCGACCTCGCGCAGCCGCGCGGCGAGCGCATGGGACTGCACCGCGAGCGGATCCCTGGGCCCCGAGGTGAGGAACGCCGGCGGAAAGTCGGCGTGGACGTGCGGGGTGATCGAGGAGTACGCGAACTCCGGGTCATTCGCGAAGCTGCGCGAGCCGCTGTAGGCCCACAGCACCGTGCGCAGGTACCACCGGAACGGCCCCCGCACGGCCATGGCCGCGGCCGGGTCGAACGGACCGCTCGCCAGCGCCACGCCCACGATCCGTGCGGGATCGAGGAACTCCGTGATCCCGGCGCCGGCCGCGTACTCGCGGTCGAGGGAGGCGAGCACGGCCTGGGCCACGATGTGGGCCCCGGCGGAGTCGCCGCCGAGCACGAGCTGGTCGGGGTCGATGTCGAGTTCGGCGGCGTGATCCACCACGTACTGCACCGCCCGGCCCAGCTGGTGCACCTGGTCGGGGTGGAGGGCCTCGGGAGCCGGCGTGTAGTCGAGGTTGACGGTCGTGAAGCCGTGGGAGGCGACCACCGACAGGTACGGGCGCAGCGGCTCCTTCGCGCCCGTGACGAAGCCGCCGCCGTGCACCCAGATGAGCGCGGGCAGCGGCCGGGTGCCCTCGTGCTGGTAGACGTCGAGCAGGCACTCCGGCCGGGAGTCGTCATAGCGGAGGTCGAGCCGCTGTTCCAGGCCCGGCTGGATATGCGGAGCCGTCGCGGAGACCGGATCCGAGCCGTCGCCGGCGAAGAAGCGCAACAGCCACACCCGTGGCCACGGACTGGCCTCGTACGCGACCGCGGCCGTCGCCACGGCCGCCGCGAGCCCACCGAGCACCCAGCCGCGCCGCATCGTCACCGCCCTGCCCGCACCGGGGGAGTGCGGCGCCCGCCGGTCGGCTCGGCGCCATCGATGCCCATGTCTCCATCATCCCTCGCGGCCGATCCCCCGGCCAGGGGTGGCGAGCTCTGCCGGCGCGGGACCGGGTGGGATCGGGGGTGCCGGGTGGCCCTCGTCCACCCCGGTGGAGCGGGTGCGGCCGGGCCGGCCGCGAACGCGCTTCGGGGTGGTCAGCGTGCCGCGATCGCCGACAGCGCCCGGGTGAGGATCGCCGGGAACGACGTGCGCCCGGGAGCCCCCCGGGACCAGGCGCGCAGGGCGGCGAGCAGCGCCCCCGCCTGCGCGGCGCCGACCACGTCGGCCTCGAGCGCGTCCATGCCGCGACGGCGCAGTCGACCGGCGAGTATCCGGGCCAGCCGCTGCTGACGCAGTGCCGCGGACTCCTCCAGCTCCGCCGCGACGCCCATCGGCTCGGCGTTGGCGAATGCGAGCACCACGGTGCCCGGGGTGAGCCGCTCGGCCAGGTGGAGCAGGGCCGCGGCCGTCTCCTCCCGCGGCGACGGCGCGGGCCGCACCGATGGCGCCGGCCCGGCGGATCGATCGTCCTGCGCCGCCGCGCCGTCGAGTCCCGTGCCCTCGAGTCCCGTGCCGCCGACTCCCGTGCTGCCGAGTTCCGTGCCCTCGGGGTCCGTGCCGTCGAGGCCGGCACCCTCGAGCTCGGCGGCCAGGGACTCGAAGGCCTCGTCGATCGAGGTCCACAGCAGGTCGCTCTTCGTGGGCACATAGTTGAAGAACGTGGCCCGGCTCACCCCGGCCCGGGCGGTGATGTCGGCCACAGACGTCGCGGCGTAGCCCTGCTCGAGGAAGAGTTCGCACGCCGCCTCCTCCAGGATCTCGCGGGAAGAGGCCCGTGGCCGGCCCGCGCGCTGACGTTGCCGCATCCCGAGATCCTACGGCAGCGGCCGGCTCGCGAGGCCTATTGTTAGACGCAGACCAACAATCCCGATCCGAAGGAGAACGACGTGGCCGATCAGGCGACCCGGGCCGGCGGGCCCTCGAGCACGCGCCGCACCCATCGCACCGCGGCACGCGCGGCCCTGGGCGCCGGCGCGGTCGTGGCCACCCTCGTGCTCGGCGCCTGCTCGGGCGGGGGAGCTGCGGAGGGCGAGGGGGCGTCGTCCGTCGGCTTTGACGGCTCAGAAGGATCAGCAGGCTCGGAAGGCGCAGCGGGCGGAACGCTCGTGTACGCGACCGGCGACGCGGAGCCCGACTGCCTCGATCCGCACGTCGGCGGGAACTACCCGCAGGCACTCATCTCCACCCAATACCTCGAGCCGCTCGTGGGCCGCGACGCGAGCGGGCGGATCCAGCCCTGGCTCGCCACGGACTGGGAGGTCTCCGCGGACGGCCTCACGTGGGACCTCACCCTCGCAGACGGGATCACGTTCACCGACGGCACCCCGCTCGACGCCGAGGCCGTCAAGGTGAACATCGAGCACCTCCAGGATCCGGACACCGCCTCCTCCACCGGCTACCTCGCCGTGGCCAAGATCGAGACGGTCGAGGCGGTCGACGCCACCCACGTGCGCTTCCACCTGAGCGAGCCCGACTCCTCGCTGCTCGAGTCCCTGAGCCAGCAGTGGACCGCGATCCAGTCCCCGGCCGGAATCGCCCGCGGGATGGACGCCAACTGCGCCGCCCCGATCGGCACCGGCCCGTTCACCGTGGCCGAATGGGTGCCCCAGCAACACGTGATCCTCGAGCGCAACGAGGACTACGCCACCCCCGGCCCCGGGACCGAGAACACCGGGCCCGCCCACCTCGAGCGCATCGAATGGCGGTTCATCCCCGACCCGGCCACCCGCTGGGCCGCCCTGCGCTCCGGGGAGGTGAACGTGATCGACAACCCCGAGCCCGGCGCGATCACCGCCGCCGAGGCGGGCGAGGATATCGCCCACATCGACGCCCCGCGCCCCGGCTCCGTCAACCGCATCGAGCTGAACTCCGGCCAGGCGCCCTTCGACGACATCCGGGTGCGGCAGGCCTTCGTGCTCGCCGCCGACCCGAACCCGGGCATCGCCTCCCTCTACCAGGGCACGGCCACCCGGTCGTACTCGCCGCTGTCGAGCGTCGAGCCGGACGCCTACTCCGATCCGGACCTGTTCAACACCGACCCGGCCCGGGCGAACGAGCTCCTCGACGAGGCCGGCTGGACCGGGCGCGACGACCAGGGGTACCGCACGAGGGACGGCCAGCGGCTCACCGTGGCGTTCCCCGTGAGCACGAACCAGTCCGTGGCCGCCGAGCAGTCGCTCTTCGAACAGATCCAGGCGAACGAGAAGGCCGTCGGCTTCGAGGTCGTGCTCACCCCGCTCGACCTGAGCGCCTGGTACGAGGCCCTCGCGGCGCCCGAGAACCCCGAGAGCCCCGACGCCGGATACGACTACGACGCCGTGAGCGCCCCCTACACCAAGGTCGGCCCGGACGTGCTGCGCATCCTCTACCACTCGAGCGGCCTCACCCCGGCCCCGAGCGGCTACTTCGCCAACCACGCCCAGATCGACGACCCGGCGCTCGACGCGCTGCTCGAGGAGGCGGCCGCGGCCACCGATCCGGCCGAGCGCGCGAGCCTGTACACCCGGGCCCAGCAGCTCGTGCTCGAGGGCTACTACATCCTGCCGCTCTACGACCAGCAGAACCACTTCCTCGTGCGCGGCGCCACGGGGGTGCGCACCCTCGGCACGGTGGCCACGCCGACGTTCGTCGACGCCCGGCTGACCGACTGATCGGGCGGGTGGGCAATGGCCATCCTGCGCTGGCTCGCCGGCCGGCTCGCCGCGGCGGTGCTCGTCGCCTGGGTCGTGGCCACGCTCGTGTTCTTCGCGCTCCGGGCGGCCGGGGGAGACCCGAGCGAGGCCATCCTCGGCGGGCCCGGCTCCCAGGCGAGCCCGGAGGCGATGGCGCGGGTGCGCGAGGAGTACGCCCTCGATCGGCCGATCCTCGTGCAGTACCTGCACCAGCTCGCGCGGGTGGCCACGTTCGACCTGGGCGATTCCTATTCGAGACGGCGCCCGGTCGCCGAGCTCATCGGCGCTCAGCTCGGGGGCACGCTCACCCTCGCGGTCGTCTCCCTCGCGCTCGCCTGGGTCCTCGCGCTCGCCGTGGCCACGGTCGCCGTGCTCTCGCGGGGACGACGCGGCCGGGCCGGTGTCGGCCTGCTGCGGGGGGCGGAGGTGGTTGCCTCCGTCATGCCGCACTTCTGGCTCGGCGCGGTTCTCATCGCCGTGTTCGCCGGCGGGCTCGGGTGGCTGCCGGCCACGAGCAGCGGGCTCGCCCCGGCCGGGCTCGTGCTGCCGGCGATCACGCTCGCCGTGCCCGTGGCCGGATTCCTCGGACAGGTCATGCGCGACGGCCTCGACGAGGCGCATGCGGCCCCGTTCGCCACGACCGCCCGCACCCGGGGGGCGAGCGAGGCCCGCGTGCTGTGGTTCCATTCGCTGCGGCACGCCGCCCTGCCGGCGATCGCGCTGAGCGGGTGGGCGTTCGGCGCGCTGCTGTCGGGGGCCGTGGTCGTGGAGACCCTGTTCGCCCGGCCCGGCCTCGGGCGGCTGCTCATCGAGGCGACCCACTCCCGGGACGTGCCCCTGGTCATCGGGGTGGTGCTCGTGGTGGCGCTCGGCTACGTCGTGGTCATGTCGGCCACCGACGTGCTCGAACGCATCGTGGACCCGCGCCTGCGCGGCCGGACGCAGGTGGTCGCGGCCGCCCCGGCGGGGGAGGTCGTCGGATGAGCACTCGACCGGGCGGGTGGCTCGCGGGGCTGGGCCTCGGCGGCACGGTGAGCCTCGCGATCGTCGCGGCGCTGCTCGTCGCCGCGCTCTGGCCGGGCCTGCTCGCCCCGGGCGACCCGACGGCGATCGCGCCCACGGAGGCGTTCGCGCCACCGGGGCGGGCGGGGATCGCCGGCACCGACGCCTCGGGCCGCGACGTGTACACCCGCATCGTCCACGGCACGGGCCTCTCGCTGGGCATCGCGGCGGCCGCGACCGCGATCGGCCTGTCCCTCGCGGTCGTGCTGGGATTCGGCGCGGCCCTCGGCCCCCGCCGCCTCGACGCCGGCCTCAGCCGGATCATCGAGGTGATGTTCGCGCTGCCCTCGCTCGTGCTCGCCCTGCTGCTCGTGGCCGTGCTCGGCGCCGGGGTCGAGGCCTCCGTCATCGCGGTGGGGCTGGCGACCGCGCCCGGCTACGCCCGGATCCTGCGGGCCCGCGCCCAGGCCGTGGCCCGCAGCCCGTACGTGCTGGCCGCCCGGCTCGAGGGACTCCCCGGCCCGCGGGTGTTCGCCCGTCACGTGCTCCCGAACACCGTCTGGCCGCTCGTGGCCGTGGCCACCCTGGGGGTCGGGCAGGCGATCATCTGGGTCTCGGCGCTCAGCTATCTCGGGCTCGGGTCGCTGCCGCCCTCGCCGGAATGGGGGGCGATGCTCAACGACGGCCGGCTCTACATCGACAGCTCCTGGTGGCTCACCCTCGCCCCGGGGCTGGCCATCACCGTGACCGCCGCCGCCCTGACCCTGCTCGGGCGGCGCATCAGCGCGGCGGCCCCGGCATGAGCGGGCGCGCCGCGGGCGACCCGGTGCTCGACCTCGCCGGCCTCACCGTCGCCTTCCCCGGGGTGGGAACCGTGCTCGACGGCGTCGACCTGCGCCTGGCTCCGGGCCGGTGCCTGGCCGTCGTGGGGGAGTCCGGGGCCGGCAAGTCGGTGCTCGCGCGCAGCCTCGTCGGGCTCGCGGGCGAGGGCGGATCCCCCGCACGGACCTCGAGCGATCGATTCCTCGTCGCCGGCCGCGACGTGCGCCGTGCCACCGCGGCACAGTGGCGCTCCCTGCGCGGGCGGCAGGTCGGCTTCGTGCTCCAGGACGCCCTCGGCTCGCTCGACCCGCTGCGCACCGTCGGCGCCGAGGTCGGCGAGACCCTCCGGCTGCGCGGTGTCGGCCGCATCGAGCGCCGGCGCCGCGTGCTCGAGGCCCTCGCACGCGCGGGCCTCGACGAGCCGCAGACCCGGGCCGCGCAACGCCCGGGGGAGCTGTCCGGGGGGATGCGGCAGCGGGCCCTCATCGCCTCCGCGATCGTGGGCCGGGCGCCGCTCCTCGTGGCCGACGAACCGACCACCGCGCTCGATGCCACGACCGCCCGCGGCGTGCTCGAACTGCTCGCGGGCCTGCGCGATCGGGGCACCTCGATCGTGCTCGTCACCCACGACCTGTCCGCCGTGGCCCGGCTGGCCGACGAGGTCGCCGTGCTCGAGGCCGGCCGGATCGTCGAGCACGGCGAGACCGGCGAGGTGCTCGGGCGGCCCCGCCATCCCCGCACCCGGACGCTGCTCGACGCCGTTCCACGGGGACCCCGGCGCCCGCGCGGGTCGCGAGGGTCACGGGGCCCGAGCGAACCGCTGCCGGAACCCGCGGCGCACCCGAGCACCCGAGGCGAGCGGGCGTCGTCCCCACGCGGTCGCAGCGGCACGGCCTCAGGCGAGGAGCTGGGCGAAGCTCGGGGCGTGGATCGGGGGGAGGCGGGCCGCGAGGTGCTGCGCGCCACCGGGCTGCGGCATCACTACCGGCTCCCGGGCGGGCGCTCCCTCGCGGCCCTCGACGGCGTGGACCTGTCGGTCCGGCGCGGGGAGTCGCTGGGAATCGTCGGCGAATCGGGCAGCGGGAAGTCGACGCTCGCGCGGATGCTGCTCGCGGCGGAGCGCCCCGACGAGGGCCGCGTCGACCTCGCCGGGGCCCCGTGGACCGACCTGAGCGAGCGCCGCCGCCGGATCCACCGCGGCCGCATCCGGCTCGTGCCCCAGGACCCGCTCGGCTCCTTCGACCCGCGCTGGAACGCCGGCACGATCCTGCGGGCGGCGATCGACGTCGCCGGCACCGACCACACCCCGCGCGACCTGCTCGAGGCCGTGCGCCTGCCCGTGGCCGTGCTCGACCGCCGCCCCCGCGCGCTCTCGGGGGGGCAACGCCAACGGCTCGCGATCGCCCGCGCCCTCGCCGCCGACCCCGAGGTGCTCGTGCTCGACGAGCCCGTCTCCGCCCTCGACGTGACCGTGCAGGCCTCGATCCTCGACCTGCTCACGGACCTGGCGCGGCGCACCGGGACCGCGCTCGTGTTCATCTCCCACGACCTGGCGGTCGTACGCACGGTGTGCGAGCGGGTGGCCGTCATGCATCGGGCCCGCCTCGTGGAGGAGGGGCCGGTCGAGGCGGTGTGGGCCGCCCCCGCGCACCCGGCGACCCGGGCGCTGCTCGAGGCCGCCGAGGTGCCGATCCCGGCCCCGGAGGGCGCCTGATCCGGTGCCCATCCGTAACCGATCGACAGGTCACTACCATCGACTGGCATTTATGTCCAGATTATGAGACAATGGTCCAGTCGACTCGCGGAGGTCGGGCACAACCACCAGATGTGATTGTGAATTCCTCCGTGTCTCCACTGCTCCACCCGGAGGGGGAATGGCGGGGAGCGAGACAGTCTCTGGCGGCCGGCAGAACGCGGAAATCGAGGCTGAGTGCGGCGCACTCATGTGGGAAGGGATTCTTCAGTGAAGTTCTCCAAGGGCCAGATCATCGTCCACCCGCAGCACGGACCCGCGACGGTCGACAAGCTCTCCACCCGCAAGATCCGGGGCGAGAGTAAGCGGTACCTCATGCTGACGGTGAGAAGCGACGGGATGGAGGTCGCCTTGCCGGTCGACCTCGCGGAGGAGCTGGGCGTGCGCGCCGTGGTCGACGCCGACGGCGTCAAGGAGATCTTCGAACTGCTCGTGGCCGACAGCGAGCCCTTCGACAACGTGTGGTCGCGCCGCTTCAAGAGCTACACCGAGCGGCTGCGCAGCGGGAACCTGCGCACGCTGGCCGGGCTCATCCGCGACCTCGCCCGCCGGAACGAGGAGAAGAAGGTCTCCTACGGGGAGGCGAACATCCTGCGCGAGGCCACCGCCACCTTCGCCGCGGAGCTCGCGATCGCCCTCAAGGTGAGCGAGGAGCAGGTCGAGGAGATGATCTTCACCGCGGTGCTCGAGCGCGAGGTCCCGCCCCTGACCGCCGAGGCGCTCGCGCTGGCCAGCTGAGTCACGCCTCGTGGGTCGCACCCATGAGGTGGAGGAGTTCGTGCACGGTCGGATCGACCAGCGTGTAGCGAACCGACCGGCCGCTGCGATCGTCGCGCACCCAGCCTTGCAGGCGCAGTAGGCGCAGCGCCTGCGAGGCGGCGGTCTCCGTCATGCCCGCGCTCCGGGCCAGGTCGCCGACCGTCGCCGTTTGCGGGCCGGCCTCGTGCATGGCCGCGAGCAGCCGCAGCCTCGTCGGCGCCCCGAGGAGGCTGAAGCGCTCCGCCCAGGCCGCGATGTCCGGGCCGTGCTCGTCTGCGTGCATCCGCCCACTCTGCCCGATCGGCACAGATCGGGCCATACCTGCTGATATGTGCAGGTGTTCAGATTAGACTCGGCCGATCGTCATGACCCGATCGGAAGGCTCCGCGTGAGAGCGCCAGCGACACGAGCCCGCATCGCAGCGGGGGCATTCGCCGCACTCTCGCTCGCCGCGTGCACGGGCGGCCCCGCCACCGGGTCGGGCGCCGGGTCGGGCGCCGGCGGGGAGGACCCGGGGGCGGCGGGCGAGACCCTCGTGCTCGGCGACCCCCAGCCCCTGGGCGGCTACAACCCGATCAACGGCTACGGCGAGCTGGGTGTCTCTCCCCTCTACGACGGCCTGCTGCGCCCGCAATCCAGCACGGACGGCGCCCTGCCCGCCCTCGTTCCGGCGCTCGCAGCCGCCGACCCCGTGGGCAACGCGGACAGCACCCGCTGGGAGGTCGACCTGCGCGAGGGGGTCACCTTCTCCGACGGGTCCGCCTTCGATGCCGCCGACGTCGTGGCCACCTACGAGGCGGTCTCGGACCCGGCGTCCGCGTCGGCCGTCGCCGCCGCCTACGACGTGATCGGGTCGGTCACCGCGCTCGACCGCCACCGCGTGCGCTTCGACCTCACCCATCCCTACAGCGCCTTCCCCGTGCTCCTCCTGCTCGGCATCGCCCCCTCCGAGGCCCTGACCGGAGGCCCCGCGGTCGACTCGGCCCTCAACCGCGCCCCGATCGGCACCGGACCGTACGTGCTGGCCGACCTGAGCGCCGACCAGGCTGTGTTCGAGGCCCGGGAGGACTACTGGCGCGGTGAGCCCGAGGTGAGCCGGTTCGTGGTCGCCCACCTGCCCGACGACAACGCGCGCGCCCAGCGGATGCGCGCCGGCGGCCTCGACGGCACGGTGCTCCCGCCCCGGCTCGCCGCCACCTTCGAGGGCGTCGACGGCGTCCAGGTGGTCTCCGCGCGCTCGGCCGACTGGCGCGGGGTGTCCCTGCCGGCCACGAATCCGTTCACGGCCGACGAGGCCGCCCGGATCGCGATGAACCTCGGGGCCGACCGGGCCGGGCTCATCGCCGACGTGCTCGCCGGCCGCGGCCGGCCCGCCCACACCCCGGCCGCCGCCGTCTACGGCGACGCCTTCGACCCCGCGGCCACCTTCGCCTACGACCCCGACCGGGCCCGGACAATGCTCGACGAGGCGGGGTGGCTGCCCGGCCCGGACGGGATCCGCGAACGCGGCGACGACCGGGCCGAGTTCACGCTCATGTATCCGGCCTCGGACTCCCTGCGGCGCGATGTGGCCACCGCCTTCGCCGCGGACATGGCCGCGCTCGGCATCCGGGTGGAACTCGAGGGCGCCTCGTGGGACCGCATGGACGCCCGCCTCCCCGACGTCGCCATCCTCTTCGGCGGCGGCGACAAGCCCTACGACCTGGACACCCAGCTGTACGGGGTGCTGCACTCCCGCGGCCCCGAGACCGCGCCGTACGACAACCCGGCCGGGCTGACCATCCCCGGCGTCGACGCCGCGCTCGACCGGGCACGCCGCAGCCTCGAGGAGGGCGAACGGGCCGAGGCCTACCGCGCCGCCCAGGCCGCGTACATCGACCACCCCACGCACGTGCTGCTCACCTTCCTCGACCACACCTACGTCATCGCCGACGACGACTGGGACCGCGGGCCCCTCGTGCTCGAGCCCCATTCCCACGGGGTCACGTGGGGGCCCTGGTGGAATATGGCGGGATGGCGCGGCTCGCCATGACCGACCCGACCGACACGATCGACAGAGTTGACCCAGCCGACAGAATTGCCAGGGCCGCCGTCGGGAGCCCACCACGGGGCAGGTGGCGGCGCCGGCGCGGCGACCTGGCCCGGCTCGGGGGCCGGCGGCTCGCGGCGGCGGTGCCGATCCTCGTGGCGGTCTCGGCGGGGGTGTTCGTGCTCGCGTCCCGCTCGCCGTTCGACCCGCTGGCCGCCTACCTGGGCGACCGGTACCAGCACACCTCGACCGCCCAGAAGGCGTCGATGAGCGAGCACCTCGACCTCGACGCGTCGTGGTGGCACGGCTGGCTCGCGTGGGCCGGGGACCTGCTCGGCGGCGACCTGGGCTGGTCGCGGGTCTATTCGGCCCCGGTCACCCAGGTGATCGGGGAGCGGCTCGGCTGGACCGTGCTGCTCTCCGCCGGTGCCCTGGTGATCGCGGTCGCCGCGGCGCTCGTGGGCGGAACGCTCGCCGGGCTGCGGCCCGGCTCGCCGCTCGATCGGATCTGCTCCGGGTGCGCCGTGGTGATCCAGGCGATTCCACCGTTCGTGCTCGCCCTCGGCGGCGTCGCGGTCGTCGCCGTGCTGCTGCGCTGGGCCCCGGCGGGTGGGGCGAGCGCGCCGGGCCGGGCACCCACGGTCGGGTCGGTGGCCGCGCACCTCGTGCTGCCCATGCTCGTGCTCGCCCTGAGCCAGCTCCCGTGGCTGCTCCTGTCCGTGCGCGCCTCGGTCGCCGCCTCGGTCGGCTCCGATGCCGTGCGCGGCGCGCGTTCACGCGGGCTGGCGCCGGCACGGATCGTGGCCGCCCACGTGCTGCCCGTCTCGCTCGCCCCGCTGGTGACGATCATCGGAGCGCGCCTGCCCGAGCTCATCGTCGGCGCCGTGCTCGTGGAGGAGATCTTCGCCTGGCCCGGCGTTGCCGGCGCGGTGGTCACCTCCGCCCAGGCGCTCGACCTGCCGCTGCTCGCCGCCCTGACCGTGGCCACCACCGCGGCCGTGCTCGCCGGCTCCCTTCTCGCCGACGCCGCCTACCTCCTGCTCGACCCCCGGGTGAGCCGTGACGTCTGAGCCGACCCGGACCGCGCCCTCCCGCCGCCGGACCCCCATCAGATGGACCGGCCGCGCCCGCATGGGCCGGTTCGGGGTGCCGCTCACGGTGCTCGCGCTGGTCGCGGGCTACGCGATCGTCGTGCCCTGGCTCGCCGGCGGGGCGACCGCCGACTTCTCCCGCGCGCTCGAGCCCCCGAGCGCCGCGCACTGGTTCGGGACCGACCACTCCGGCTACGACCTGTTCGTGCGCACCGCCGCGGGCCTGCGGATCTCGCTGATCATCGCGGCCGTGTGCGCCGTGGTCGCGACCGCGGCCGGGGGAGCGGTCGGGGCACTGGCGGCCACGATGGGCGGCCGGTTCGACACCGTGGTCATGCGCCTGACGGACGCCGTCAACGCCCTCCCGCACCTGCTGCTCGGCATCGTGCTCGTGGCCTTCTACCGGGGGTCCGTGCCCGCGATCATCGCCTCGATCGCGCTCACCCACTGGCCCCAGATCGCCCGGATCGTCCGCGCCGAGATGCTCACCGTGCGCGGGGCCGACTACGTCGAGGCCGCCTACCTGTGGGGCGCCACCCGTGGACGCGTCCTGCGTGAGCACCTCGTGCCCGCCGCCCTCCCGCAGGCCGGCATCGCGCTCGTGATGATGCTCCCGCACGCGATCTGGCACGAGTCCACGCTGAGCTTCCTCGGCCTGGGGCTCTCCCCGGACCGGCCCAGTATCGGCACCCTGCTGGAGATCTCTCGCGGTGATCTGCTCACCGGCGCCTGGTGGTCCTTCGCCGCGCCCGCCGGCCTGCTCGTGCTCACCACCCTCGCCGTCGCCGGCCTGGGGGCCGCCGCCCGCGGGCGCCGGCCACGCGAGGCGATCGCGTGAGGACGACGCAGCCCGCCCCGGCCGCGCCCATCCAGGTCGCGCGGCTCACCCTGCGGCTGCCGGCCGGTGCGTCCTGGGTGCATGCGGCCACCGACGTGAGCCTCGACCTCATGCCCGGCACCGTGACCGTGCTCGCCGGCGAATCCGGCAGCGGCAAGACGACCCTCGCCTCGGCGCTGTGCGGATTCCTGCCGCCCGGCACCCGGGCGAGCGGGTCGATCCGCGTCGCCGGCACCGAGATGCTCGGCGCCGCGGACCATCGGTGGCGGCCGCTGCGCGGACGATTCCTCGGGTTCGCCGCCCAGTCCGGTGCGACCACGTTCACGCCCGTGCGCACGCTCGGCAGCCAGCTGGACGAGGCGCTCCGGGCCACCCGGCCCCGCGGTCCCCACGGTCCCCACAGTGCCCGCGGTCCCCACAGCGCCCGCAGTTCCCGTGGCTCCCACCCGCCCCGCCGGATCGGCGGCCCCGGCCGGGACGGTGGGGCCGCGTCCCTCCTGCCCACCGGTGAAGCGGCCGCCTCGACCGCGGACCTGCTCGCGCGCGTCGGGCTCCCCGCCGCCGTGGCGGGGCTGTATCCGCACGAACTCTCCGGCGGGATGGCCCAGCGGGCCGCCGTCGCGGCCGCCCTGGCCGGGAACCCACGGGTGCTCGTGGCCGACGAGCCGACCGCCGGCCTCGACCCGGACCTGTCGAGGCGGATCCTGGCGCTCCTGCGGGAGGTGGCCGACGCCGGCGCCGCGGTCCTGATCATCACCCACGACCTGCAGGCGATCGAGACGACCGGCGTCGCCGACCACCTGGCGATCATGTACGCGGGGCGAATCGTCGAGACCGGGCGAGCGGGCGCCGTCCTCACGCATCCGGTTCACCCCTACACGGCGGCGCTGCTCGCGGCGCTGCCCTCCCGCGGGCTCCAGCCGATCCCCGGGCTGCCGCCCGAGCTGACCGACCTGCCCGCGGACTACTCGTTCGCCGACCGGCTCGCGGCCGCGGGCCCCACCGCGGGAGGTGAGGATGGCGCTCGTGGCCGCTGACGTGGGCTTCCGCTACGACGCCGGCGGGCCCTGGGTGCTCGAGGCCGTGAGCCTGCGGGTCGAGCCGGGCACGGTCGTGGGGCTGCGCGGGCCCTCGGGCGCGGGGAAGACGACCCTGACCCGGATCCTCACCGGCCTCCGGATGCCCGGCAGCGGCCGCGTCACGGTCGACGGTGTGGCCGTCGCGACGCGGCGCGGGCGCATGGACGGGCGCGTCGGGCTCGTGCACCAGAGCCCGCGCACCGCGACCGATCCCCGCCGGCGACTCGAACGGATCATCACCGAGCCGATCCGCCACGGTGCGGGCCGGGCGGGCCGGGCCGGCTCTGCCGATCGGACCGACCGGGTGACTGCGGCCGCCCTCGCGCGCCGGGCCGGGCTGACCGAGGACCTGCTCGACCGGCTGCCGGGGCAGGTGTCCGAGGGGCAGCTGCAGCGGGCGTGCCTGGCCCGCAGCCTCGCCGCCGCTCCCGACTACCTCATCTGCGACGAGCCGACCGCGATGCTCGATGCCGCGGCCACCGCCACGATCGCGCACCTGCTGCGCGGCCTGGCCGCGGCGGGCACGGGGGTGCTCGTGGTCAGCCACGACCGGCTGCTGCTCGGGGCGTTCGCGGATCGAGTGCTCGAGCTGGACGAGCTCGAGCGAACGGGCCGACCCGCTGCCGAACCCGGGACTGCGTGAAGGCTCCGGCCCGATCCCTCGACAGCATCCCGCATTCGGCGCCCGGTGCTAATCAGCTGCCAGGGCGGGGGCCGGGTCCGGGATGAGCGAGGGCTCCGAGGGCTCCGAGGGCTCCGAGGGCTCCGAGGGCGCTGGCGACGCTGAGGACCCTGACGACGCTGAGGGCTCCGATGACCCTGACGACCTTGGGGACGCCGGGGACTCCGGGGCGAGGAACTCCTCGTGCCAGCGGTCCCAGGAGCCGGCCACGGACTCCTCGGCGGTGTGCGCGTGCGGAGCGAGCGCGCGGGCCATCGCCCCGGGGCCCGCGAACCGGGTCTCGTGGCCGCCCGTGACCCGGTCCGGGCGGGAGCCGAGCAGCAGCACCGAGGCCATCGCCCGGTTCGGGCCCATGATGCCGGGCAGCTCCCGGTCGGGGGCGGCGCGCAGGTCCAGATCCTCGACCAGGAGGGCGTGGCCGTCGTGGTTCACGTGCGTGGTGGACCGCAGCGGGCCGCCCGTCGCCTCATAGGTGCGCCCGAACATGAGGGTCTCGCGCAGGAGCGCCCGGGCGCCGGCGGCGAGCTCGACGTGAGTGTGCCGCACGAGGTTCGCCCCGGCGGTGATCACGAACGGGGACGCGGGCCAGACGAGCCGGGCCCCCGGCCCCACCGTGACATCGGCTCTCCAGTGGGCGACGCCGCCCTGCACGTGATACGCCACGGTCCCCGACGGCTCGATCACCTCCAGGTACACGCCGGGGCCGACCTCGAGGTCGATGCGCAGGTCGTCGCCGGCGAGGAGGGTGGCATACGTGCCCACGAGCGCGAGCCGGGCCGAGGCGCCGTCGACGTCCATCGGTCGCGGGCGCAGGTACGTGCCGACGCCGAGGTCGGTGAACCGCGCGCGGCCGTCGACGAGGTGGACCCGCGCGCGCGTCGGCCGGGTCATCCGAGCGATGCCCCGGGCCGGGCGTGACTGTGCCCATGTTCCTCGCCGTCGGCGTGACTGTGCCCATGTTCCTCGCCTTCGGCGTGGCTGTGCCCATGTTCCTCGCCGTCGGCGTGACTGTGCCCATGTTCCTCGCCTTCGGCATGGAAGTGCGGCGCCATGGGGCCGGGGTCGCGGGGGACGTGCCGCCCGTGCCGATAGTCGTCGAGGATCGTGCGCACCCACTCGGCCTGGGCGGCGATCGTGTGCTGGTCGTGCTGGCTCATCGCGAGCACGGGCAACCCGCCGCGGGCCGCGCGGGCGTCGGCGACCATCCGCTCGACATCCACGCCGACGTAGGGGGCCAGGTCGATCTTGTTCACGAGCAACAGGTCGGCGCGTTCGATCCCCGGCCCACCCTTGCGCGCGACGTCCCCGCCGCCGGCCACGTCGAGGCAGAAGATCTGGGCGTCCACGAGCGCGGGGCTGAACGTCGCGGTGAGGTTGTCACCGCCGCTCTCGATGATCACCAGATCGAGCGGGGCGAACTCCTCCTCGATGTCCTCCACGGCGAGCAGGTTCGGGGTGATGTCGTCGCGGATCGCGGTGTGGGGGCAGGCGCCGGTCTCGACCGCGTGGATGCGCTCGATCGGGAGCACTCCGGCCGCGCGCAGCAGCCGGGCGTCCTCGTCGGTGTAGATGTCGTTGGTCACCACGGCGATGCTCAGCTCGTCGGCGAGGGCGCGGCACATCGTGGCGATCAGGGTGCTCTTGCCGGTCCCGACGGGGCCGGCGACCCCCAGTCGCATGGCGCGCCGGGTGGCGGTGTTGTTCTCAGGCACGGAAGATTCTCCTTGTCTTGCCGGCGTGATCGAGGGACCACTGTTCGGCCGATGGGGCGGTCAGGGCGGGCAGGTCGGTGACCGTGTCGATGGCGAGGACCTGGGCGATGAGGGCCTCGATGAGTGGCTCGAGGTCGATCAGCCAGCCGACCGTGTCCACCGGGTCGATCGGGGCGAGCTTGAGGGTGGCCGAGGTGACCGTCTGGATGTCGTCGTAGAAACTGGCGCGGGCCAGCGCCTCCGCGCTCATGCCCATGGCGGCGGCGACGGCCCCGAGCGCGATCGGGCGGAGCGGGGTGTCGATCCCGCGCAGCGCGATCACGCCGGGATGGTCGGGCCACAGGCGCCGGGCCATCCGAAGCAGGCCCCGCCCCAGGAATCCAGAGATCTCCCGCAGCGGCTCGCTCGGGGTGCGTGCGAGCAGCGCCTCATGAACCCGCGCCAGGCGGTCGGGGGCGTCGAGCGCCGATCGCTGCGCGAGCACGGCGGCGCTCGCCTCCACCAGGGCCACGGTCCGGGCGCGGGCACGGATATAGGCGGGAATGTCCGCGGGGGCCAGCCCGGCACCGAGCGCGGGCTCCAGGCCGCCGGAATAGGCGTAGCCGCCCGAGGGCAGGCGCCCGTCGGTCAGGAGCAGGGCTCCGAGCGTTCCGGCCATCGGCGCCGTCAGAACATGAGGTACCGCTGCGCGAGCGGGACCTCGGAGACGGGCTGGGGCCGCACGAGCTCGCCGTCGATCGTGATCGCGAAGGTCTCCGGATCCACGTCGAGGGCGGGCAGGGCGGTGTTGTTGGGCATGTCCTTCTTGCCGATCTCCCGGGTCGGGCGCACGGCGGCGAGGCGGCGGGTGAGGCCGAGCCGGTCGGCCAGGCCGTCCTCGAGGGCGGCCGGGGAGACCCAGGTGGTGGCCAGCCGTGCGGCCGAGGAGGCCTCGGCGGGCAGTGTCGGGCGCACGAACACGGGCTGCGGGTTGGGCACGGCCCCGTTCGGGTCGCCCAGCGGGGCGGCCACGATCGCGCCGCCCTTGATGACCGCCCAGGGCCGGATGCCGAAGAACGCGGGATCCCACAGCACCGCGTCGGCGAGCTTTCCCGACTCGATCGAGCCGATCTCGTGGTCGATCCCGTGCGCCACGGCCGGGCAGATCGTGTACTTGGCCACGTACCGGCGCGCCCGCTCGTTGTCGGCGGGCAGCTCGGAGTCGAGACGCCCGAGCCGGTTCTTCATCACGTGCGCCACCTGCCAGGTGCGCGTGATCAGCTCTCCGATGCGGCCCATGGCCTGCGCGTCGGAGGAGGTGATCGACAGGGCGCCCATGTCCTGCAGGATGTCCTCGGCGGCCATCGTCGAGGCGCGGATCCGGGATTCGGCGAAGGCGAGGTCCTCGGGCACCCGCGGGTTGAGGTGGTGGACCACGAGCAGCATGTCCAGGTGTTCGTCGACCGTGTTCACCGTGTGCGGCAGGGTCGGGTTGGTCGAGGCGGGGAGCACGTTCGCCTCGGCCGCGACCGTGATGATGTCGGGGGAGTGGCCCCCGCCCGCGCCCTCGGCATGGAACACGTGGATGCCGCGGCCGGCGATCGCATCGAGGGTGTCCTGCACGTAGCCGGTCTCGTTCAGACTGTCGGCGTGGAGCGCGACCTGGAGCCCGAACTCGTCCGCCGCCCGCAGCGACGCGTCGATCGCCGCCGGGGTCGCACCCCAGTCCTCGTGCACCTTCCAGCCGCCGGCGCCGGCGAGCGCCTCCTCGGCCAGGGCCGCCTGGGAGACGGTGCTGCCCTTGCCGAACAGGATGACGTTGAGCGGGAGATGATCGAGCGCGCGGTGCATCATCGCCAGCGACCACGCCCCGGGCGTCACGCTCGTGGCCTTCGAGCCCTCGGTCGGGCCGGTGCCGCCGCCGGTGACCGTGGTGATCCCGGTGGCGAGGGCTTCGTGCATCTCGAGCCGACTGAGGAAGTGCACGTGGGTGTCCATCGCGCCCGGGGTGAGGATCTTCCCCTCGCCGGCGATGACGTCGGTGCTCGGGCCGATCTGCATCCCGGCCGTGATCCCGTCCATGACATCGGAATTGCCGGCCTTCCCGACGGCGACGATGCGCCCGTCGCGGATGCCGACGTCGCCGCGCACGATGCCCCAGTGGTCGAGCACGACCACGTTGGTGATGACCAGGTCGAGGGCGCCCTCGGAGCGCAGCGTCGACCCCTGGCCCATGGACTCGCGGATCGTCTTGCCCCCGCCGAAGGACGTCTCGTCCCCGCCGGCGGTGCGGTCCTCCTCGATCTCGATCCACAGGTCGGTGTCACCGAGCCGGATCTGGTCACCCACCGTGGGCCCGTACAGCTGGGCGTATTGACGACGGTCGATCCAGCTCATGAGGGCTCCTCCTCGGACTCTCCGGTGACATCGGCGGCGTCGGGGGCGTCGTCGCTGATGCGGATGTGCATCCCCATCGCCCGCGGAGGCTTCTCGCTCTCGGTATTGGGCGTGCCGAAGGGGACGACGCGGCGCGGCTCGCGTTCGACGGCGTGCCCCTCGAGGGGGCGGTCGCGCAGCTGCAGGCCGGGCACGTGCCTCCGGCCGCCGAGGGCGACGAGATCGACGGTGCGGCTCACGCCCGGCTCGAAGCGGACGGAGGTGCCGGCGGGGATGTCCAGGCGGAAGCCGACGGCCGCCTCGCGGTCGAATTGCAGCGCCGGGTTCGCGTCGGAGAAGTGCAGGTGGGAGCCGACCTGGATGGGCCGGTCACCGCCGTTGACCACCACGAGCGGCTTGCGCTCGCGGCCGGAGTTCATCTCGAGCGGCTCGGGCCGGGTGCGGATCTCGCCGGGGATCATTGGATCGGATCCGTGATCGTCACGAGCTTGCGGCCGTCGGGGAACGTGGCCTCGACCTGGATGTCGCCGATCATCTCGGGCACGCCCTCCATGACCTCCTCCCGGCCGAGGACCGTGCGCCCCTCGGCCATGAGATCGGCGACCATCGCCCCCTCCCGCGCCCGCTCGATCACCCAGCACGACAGCAGCGCCGTTGCCTCGGGATGGTTGAGCAGGACTCCTCGTCCGCGCCGGTCGCGCGCGATCATGCCCGCGACGCTGAGCAGCAACTTCTCTGTGTCGGATGGAGCCAGATGCATGAGTGACCTCTCTTCCGCCTGCTCGGCCGACACTAACAGCGGAAGGTTCCGGCGTCATCGGCTCGCGGGCGATTGCGGGCCCGGTCTTGCACCGACGGGCGGCCACCGCGTTCGGTGACCGCCCGCGTGTGCCCTTCGGATCAGTGCCGGCGCGACTCCTGCGGGAGTTCGTCGAGGGTCGAGTCGATCGAGGCCATGTCGGGCATCGTCAGTCCCTCGACCCCCTTCTTCTTGAGCAGGAAGGAGAAGTAGACGGCGCCGATGGCGAGCATGACGAACACGTACGCCCACGAGGCCCGGAACGACTCGTCCCGGAAGATCGCGAGCTCCCACACGAGCCACACGACCGCCACGACGAGCACGGGGATCTCCCATCTGCCGAGGCTGAACCCGCGGGTGGGCGGCAGCTGCTTGCGCTTGACGATGTAGAGCAGCACGGTGCCGGCGTAGATGCAGGCGGGCAGCAGGGTCGCGGCGGAGAACAGCGCGAACAGCGCGTCGGTGCGGAAGGAGAAGACGCCGAGCACGATTTGGCCGATCGCGAACATGAAGAACGTCGCGTTCATCGGCGTGCCCCGGTTCGGGTTGATCTTGCGCCAGGCCTTCCAGCCCGGGAAGCGCTCGTCGCGGGACATGGCCCACACGAGCCGCGACCCGCTCAGGGTGATCACGAGCCCGCAGGAGAAGATCGAGATGACGACGAGCACGAGGAGGGCCTTGCCGACGAAGCTGCCGAGCACTCCCTGGATGATGTCGGCGACCGGGGTGGCCGACTGGGCCAGGCCCACCGGGTCGCCGGCGAGGCCGGTCACCGCGACGATGAACAGGAAGCCGATGATGCCGAGAGTGAGTACGGCCTGCCACATCGCGCGGGGCACGACGCGGGCCGGGTCGCGGGTCTCCTCGGCCAGGTTGGCGGCCGACTCGAAGCCGACGATCGTGAACGCGCCGATGAGGAAGCCGAGCGCCCAGGGGCTCACCTGGGTCAGCGAGCCGAGGCCGAAGTAGCTCTCGGCCGGGATGTCCGCCTTGGTGAACAGGTTGGCCACGTCGAACTGGCCGGTGGCGATCCCGACGGCGAACAGGAGCACGACGAGCAGGATCATGCCGGTCAGCTGGATCGTGACGGCGGTGTTGTTCACCTTCTGGGTGGCGTGGGTGGACAGGGCCACGAGAAGGGCCTGCAGCATGATGACCACGGCCGTGATCGCCCAGGCGTTCGTCGCGGTGCCGACGTAGCCGAAGAGCACGGGCAGGATGGCCGAGGCGATCGTGTAGTCCACGGCGACGACGACCACGCCGAGGAACATGAACGAGACCCAGCCCATGATCCAGCCGAGCACGGGGTTGGCGAGGCGCGAGACCCATTGATACGCGTACCCCGTGACCGGCACGCGCGCGGCGAGCGAGCCGAAGATGAGGGCGACGGCGAGCTGGCCCACGACCACGATCGGCCAGGTCCACATCCCGAGCGGCCCGGAGGTGAGCAGGACCGAGCCGTAGGCGGTGAAGATACCGGTGGCGATCGACACGAAGCCGAACGCCACCGCGAACAGGGTGAACGGGCTCAGGTCCTTGGCCAGCGTCGGCTGGTCGGGGGTGCCCGAGCGCGGCTCGGGGTTGAGTGACTGCGTCATTGCGTTCCTTCGTGACTGGCCCCCGGCGTCGGCCGGTGAGCGGGGGGACAAGCGGGGTGGGGGATCTCAGAGCGAGATCGTGATCGGGCCCGCCCCGGGGACGGCGCCGGTGAGCAGCGACCACGGGATGCGGAAGACCCGGCCGGGTGAGGCGGGCCACGGCAGGCGGCGGCGCCCGATGACCGCTCCCGCCTGGGAGACGGTCACGGTCGGTGCGCCGATGTACTCCTCGCTCCACGTCAGGATCCGCTGACGCGCGGGCGGCAGGTGCGGGTGAAACCAGCCGGGCGAGGCCCAGCGCAGCGGTGCCGCGACCTCGATCCGCAGCCCGCCTCCCCACGCGGGGGAGTCCGGGTGGGCGAGGAAGCGGGCGATGGCCCCGGCCGCGTGCCGGCCGCCGAGCGCCGCGACGTCGGCGGTGTCCACGGGGTGGACCGCGTTCCCGGCGGCGAACACGCCGACGTGGCTCGTGCGGCCGAGCGCGTCGACCAGCGGCCCGCGGGTGCCCGGGTCGAGGGCGAGCCCGCCGGCCCGGGCGAGTTCGTGGTCGGGGATCCAGTCCCCGGTGAACACGACCGTGTCGCATTCGACGATCCGGCGTTCGCCCGTGCGGGAGTCCTCGAGTTCCACCCCGGTGACCCGGTGGCGGCCGAGCACCTGGGTCACCCGGGCGTGGGTCGCCAGGGGGGTGCGGAACATCGCCCGGCCCCCGAGGTTGAACACGCCGTAGGACTCGGGGCGGGCGTGGCGGGTGACCATCGCGACCGTCTCGCAGCCGGCCTCCCGCAGGGTCATGACGGCGGACCAGGACACGAGTTCCCCGCCGACGACGACCGCCTTCGTGCCCGCGCCCCGGTGGTGGAGGTGCACGGTGTTCTGCAGTTCCCCGGTCGTGAGCACCCCGGCGGGCCGGCCGCCGGGGATCATCCGGGCCGACCGGGGGCGCTCGCGCGCGCCCGTGGCGAGCAGGGTCACCCGTCCGCGCAGGCGCGAGTGGCCGGCGGGGCTCGTGCATTCGGCGCCCGTCTCCGGAGTCCAGGCGGTGACCATCGTGCCGGTGCGCAGCTCGACGCCCGCGTCGAGGGCGGCGTCGACGAGCCGGGCGGCGTACCTCGGGCCGGTCGTCACGGTGTGCAGGTCGCGCATGCCGTAGCCGATGTGGTCGCTGTGGCGGGGGATCCCGCCGGCGGTCCGCTCGCGCTCGAGGACGACGACGCTCGCCCCGGTCCGCAGCCGCAGCTCGGTGGCGGCCGTGAGTCCGGAGGGCCCGGCGCCGATGACGAGGACGTCCGGGTTCGTGGTCATTCCTGCTCCTCAGGCTGCTGGTTCTGCTCGGGCTGCCGGATCCGGCAGGGCGGTCCGGGGTCCCGGCCGTGCTCGGTGATGAGCGCGTCGACGGCGGCGCCGCAGAAGAATCCCTGGCAGCGCCCGTTCGTGGCGCGGGTGCGCCGGCTCACCCCCGCCCGATCCACGGCGGGGACGGCGCAGCACAGGCTGTCGCGGATCTCGCCGGCACTCACCCGTTCGCAGAAGCAGACGATCTCGCCGTAGCTCGGGTCCGCCGCGATGCGATCCGGCTGCTGAGAGGCCCGGGGGAAGCGCTCGCCGAGGTTGGGCATGACCGGCACGGGGGCCGGATCCGGCCGGGCGGGCAGGTTCAGGCCCGCGGCGGCGAGCTGCTCCTCGGCGTACTCGGCGATGGCCAGGGCGGAGGTGAGGCCGGTCGATCGGATGCCGCCGACGAGCAGGTACCGTTGCGCGGCGTCGACTTCGATGAGGTAGTCGGGGTGGTCGATGCTCGCCCGCAGCCCCGCGTAGGAGGCGGTCACCTCCTCGTCGAAGAGGCGGGGCATGAGCCGCTCGCCCTTGCTTCGCAGGAACTCGAACCCACCCTCGGAGGTGTTCGTGGCGGTCCGGTCCTCGAGGTTCTCGGCCGTCGGGCCGAGCATGACGTTCCCGAACGCCGTCGGGCTCACGAGCACACCCTTGCCGAGCGCCGTGGGCACCGGCAGCACGATCCGGGTCACGAGCGGGGCCGCGAGCTTGTCGAAGACGAGGAGTTCGCCGCGGCGCGGGGTGACCGTGAACCGGTCGTGGCCGAGGAGCCGGTCGAGGGTGTCGGCGCCGAGCCCGGCCGCGTTGACGAGCCAGGTTGTGGTGACGTCCCCGGCGCTCGTGTGCACCGTCGTGGTCGAGGCTCCGACACTCACGCCGGTGACCTCCCGCCCGAGCAGGAGGTGCGCCCCGTTCGCCGTCGCCTCGGTCGCGAAGGCGAGCGACGGCGTCCATGGGTCGATGATCGACTCGTCGGGCACCGTGAGCCCGGCGAGCGCCCCGGGCCCGAGGTGGGGCAGTGCCGCGTAGACCTCCTCGGCGGGGACGATGCGGCAGGCGTCGTAGCCGTTCGCCTCGGCCTTGGCCTTGAGGGCGGGCAGTGCCTCGACCTCGGTCTCGTTCCAGGCGACGAGGATCGCACCGGTGCGTTCGACGGCGATCCCGGCGGCCCGTGCGTAGTCGCCGAGCAGCCGGTATCCGCGGCGCACGAGTCGGGCCTCGAGCGTGCCGGGCGCGGCATCGAAGCCGGTGTGGAGGATGGCGGTGTTCGCCTTGGAAGTCCCGGTGCCCACGTCGTTCGCGGAATCGAGGACCGCAACCGAGGCGGTCGTGCGGCTGAGCCCGCGCGCGAGGGCGGCGCCGACGACGCCGGCTCCGACGATGAGGATGTCGTAGGTCATGAGCGCTCCTGGGGAAGGTTCGCGGTGAGGGCCGAGAGCCAGTCCGACCGGAATCGGGTGGCCTCGGCGCGGTCGATCGCGGGGGTGTGAGACTGGGACGGCTGCCAGGGGATCGGGGCGTCGGTGAGGGGCAGGGCCGGGTCGAGGGCCATGCGTGCGCACGCCGCGGCGCCGAGGGCGGTCGCGTGGGGGGAGGCGAAGACGTCCACCGGTGCCTGGAGCAGGTCGGCCTGGGTCTGCATGAGCACGCGCGAGCGGGTGAGGCCGCCGTCGACCCGGAGCCGCTCGATCGACTGCCCGCCGGCCCCGGATTCCACGAGACCGGCGAGGTGTGCGACCTGTGCGGCGATGCCGTCGAGGACGGCGCGAACGATCTGTCCGCGGCCGGAGGCGAGGCCGAGGCCCGTGAGCACGGCGCGCGCGTCGGAGCTCCACCACGGGGCCGCGAGGCCGGCGAAGGAGGGCACGCACATGACGCCCTCGGCGGAGGCGGCGGCCACGCCGTCGAGCGCGGCCGCCGAATCGATGAGGCCGAGGTCGATGAGCCAGCGCACGGCGGAGGCCGCGGTGTAGACCTGACCGTCCGCGCAGTAGGTGGTGGCGCCGCGCAGGGTCCACGCGACCGAGGTGGTCAGGCCGTTGTCGAACCGGGTGGGGGTCGGGCCGAGATTGGCCAGCAGGAACGCCCCGGTGCCGTAGGTGCACTTCGCGGTGCCGGCCACGGTGCAACTCTCGGCCAGCAGCGCGGCCTGCTGGTCCACGATGAGGCCGGTGACCGGCACCTCGCCGCCGAAGAGCGTGGTCGTGCCGACGATCTCGTCGCTGGCGACGAGCTGCGGGAACTCCTCGGAGTCGAGGCCGAAGAGGCGCGCGAGGTCCGGGTCCCACGTGACGCGGTCGAGATCGAGCAGGAGGGAGCGGGAGGCGGTCGAGGTGTCGGTGACGAACCGCCCCGTGAGGTGGTGCACGATCCATGCGTCGGTCGTGGTGACCACGCCGGCCGCGGTCCAGTGACGCCGGAGCCAGGCCATCTTGGGAGCCGTGAAGTACGGGTCGAGTTGGAGCCCGGTGCGGGCCTGCACGCGCGCGGCGTGGTCGGCCAGCTCGGTGCAGATCTCCTCGGCCCGCCGATCCTGCCACGACAGTGCCGGCGTGAGCGGCTCGCCCGTCTCTCGGTCCCAGGCGAGCACGGTCTCGCCCTGGTTCGCGAGCGCGACCGCACTCAGCGGCACTCCGGCCGCGGCGACGGCCTCACGGGCGGAGTCGAGGATCGAGGCGAGGAGCTCGCCGGGATCCTGTTCGACGACGCCGCCCGGGCCGTAGTGGGGGCGGATCTCCCGGTCCGCGACGGCGAGGATCGTCTCACCGTCGACGACGATCGCCTTCGTTCCGGAGGTGCCTTGGTCGATTGCGAGGATGGCCATGGGGTTCCTTCAGGAGTGGATGGGGCCGACGATGACGTCGATGCCGTGGGAGTCGAACGCGTCGCGGTCACTCTCGGAGATCCCCGGATCGGTCACGACGGCGTCGACCTCGGACAGGTCGCAGACTCGGTAGGGGGCTCGGACGGCGACTTTCGAGGAGTCCGCCAGGGCGTAGGTGTGGGCGCTGTTGGCCATGACCACACGCTTGATGTCGACCTCGGCGAGCTCGAAGTCGGTGATTCCCGCCTCGAGGTCGACCCCGCCGGTGCCGAGGAGGGTGACGTCCGGGTTGATGTCGGCGAGGAAAGCGCGTGCGGTCGGACCGGAGATCGACATGTCTCCGCCGCGGACCCGGCCCCCCGGGACGAGCACCTCGATCGCGGCCGACTCGCTCAGGATCTCCGCGACCCGCATCGAGGGCGTGACCACGGTGCCCCGGAACTCGGGGGCGAGCACGGTCGCCACCGCGGCCGCCGTGGTGCCGATGTCGAGGAAGACCGTGCGGGATTCGGCGACCAGCGCCGCGGCGGCGTGGGCGATCACGTTCTTCTCCGCGGCCGCGAGGTCCTGCCGAGCCGGGAACGACGGTTCGGTCGAGACCGCGGTGCGCCGGCGGACGGCGCCACCGCGGACCCGCTGGAGGGCGCCCTGCCGATGGAGATGGTCCAGGTCGCGGCGGACCGTCTCGACCGAGACGTCGAGTTCGGAGGCGAGGGCGTCGTTGGAGATCGACCGGTGTGATCTGACGAGGTCGACGATCCGGGCGCGCCGCGTCGCTGCAAGCATGAGCCGTCCTTGGTCCGGGGATGATTACCGATCGTGCCCGCAAGCACGCAAGACCGGGCAGCTTCTGTCAAGAACGGGCAGCGGTCACAGCCTCGGGCTGGCCGGGAGTCCGCCGCTTCGACCAAAGTCGATCGATCGAGTTCTTCGGTAGCGGACAGGGCTTGACAGCCGCGTTCGGACCCCCATAGGTTGTCTGTGCCAGATAGGAAAGTTTCCTTCCAATTAGGAGAGTTCGATGACGAACTTCAGGACCCGACGGTCCCGTACTGCCCTCGGAGCGGGCGTGGCCATCGCCGGCCTCGCCCTCGCGGGCATCGCGGCTCCAGCCCAGGCGGCGCCGACCGAAGCGGGGGATCCGATTCCCCCGCATGTGTTCGCGCCGTATTTCTTCAACGACAATCCCACCGACGAACTCTTCGAGGTGAGTCAGGAGTCGGGGGCGCAGTACATGACCCTCGCGTTCCTCGAGACCCTCCAGCCGGGGGACTGCACCGTGTACTGGAACGGTCGGTCCGACTCCCCGATCGGACCCACCTATAGCGACGGCATCGAGGCCATCCGGGCCGCCGGCGGCGACGTGTTCCCCTCCTTCGGGGGTGCTCGGACCGGATCGAACGGTACCGAGCTGGCCGACAGCTGCACGGACGTGAATGCGATCGCCCGGGAGTTCATCCGGGTGATCGAGGCCTACGACTTCACCCGGATCGACCTCGACATCGAGGGCGGGTCGTTGACCAAGCCCGGCGCCGACGCCGCCATCGACCGCCGCAACCAGGCGATCAAGATCGTGCAGGACTGGGCCGCCGACGAGGGCCGCACGGTCGAGTTCGTGTACACCCAGCCCACCTACGCCAGCGAGGGCCTCAACGCGGGCAGCATGAAGCTGCTCCGCAGCGCCGTCGAGCACGACGTCGAACTCGCCGGGGTCAACATCATGACCTTCGACTACTACGACGCGGTCTCGAACGCCTGCCGGCGCGGCGACGGTCCGCCGCACGACATGGCCGCCTCGACGATCAGCGCCGGCACGGCGCTGCACGGAATCCTCGCCGATCTCTACCCGGACAAGTCCGACAGCGAACTCTGGGGAATGATCGGGATCATCGAGATGCCCGGCAACTCCGACTTCGGCCCATGCGAGGCCTTCAGCACCGAGGATGCGGTCAAGGTGCTCAACTGGGCGATCCAGAAGGACATCCTCGCGCTCTCCTTCTGGGTGCTGCAGCGTGACGCCCGTGGCCTCAACGGTGCCGAGCCCTACCAGTTCTCGCGGATCTTCGCCCCGTTCACCCACGGTGACAACGAGGCGCAGACGACCGTGACCACGACGGTCAAGGCGGGCCCGCTCAGCCTCGAGGCCGATCTGGCCCCGGTCGTGCTGCCCGACGTCACCCTCGACGGCACCGACCAGGTCGTCTCCGGGGCGCTGGGTCAGGTCACGGTGGTCGATGCCCGCGGCACCGGTGCGGGCTGGTCCCTCACCGGTCAGGCGAGCGACCTGCGCGCACCGGCGGGTGACCACGTGCTCGATGCGGCCAACCTCGGGTGGCGTCCGGCCGCCTCGGTGGCCGCAGGCGGCGATCTCGCCGGAGACGACGTCGCGGTGAGCGCGGGCGAGGACCAGCCCCCGGGCTCCGGACTCGACGAGGCGAGCACGCTGTGCTCGGCGACCGGTGCCGGATCGGGCGGCAGCTTCGACTGCTCGGCCGACCTCGACCTCGGGGTGCCCTCGAACACGACCCCGGGAACCTACACCGGGGTGCTCACCCTCACCCTCATCTAGAACGACGCCACCAGGCCTCGCCTGCTGGACCGATGTCAGGAGCGCCGAACCCCTCGGCGCTCCTGACATCCCCGAACGGCGCTCCCGTGGCACCATGCCCTGGGGCCGCGCAGGCGGCACGTTCCCGGAAGGACATCACCGTGGCATCAGCACACCCCCGATTCCCGGCCCTGCTTCGACAACGCGCCCGCGCCGCTGCTCGCCTCGGCCTGCTCGCGGTCGCTGCCGTGATCGCCGCCGTCGTGGCGGTGCCCGCACCGGCCACGGCCGCCGACGAGGAGGGCGACCGGGTGCAGTGGTCGATCGGCCCGGGCGAGTCCCTCTCGGGGGAACCGCGCACGACGATCGACTACACCGTCGAGCCCGGCATGACGGTGACCGAGGAGGTGCTCGTGTCGAACCTGGGGGAGGAGCCGCTCACCCTCGACCTCTATGCCACCGATGCCCTGGCGACCCGCGACGGCACCTTCACCGTGCTGCCCGCGGCGGAGGAGCCGGTGGCGCTGGGAGCCTGGATCACCCCCGCGGTCGACGAGGTCGAGCTCGCGCCCGGGGAGGCGGCCACCGTGCCCATCACGATCGACATCCCCGCGAACGCGATGCCCGGCGACCACGCGGCCGGGATCCTCGCCGCCCGCACCTCCGGAGCCGCGAACGACGCCACGAACGTCACCGTGGACCAGCGCGTGGGAACCCGCGTCTACATCCGGGTCAACGGCGACCTGACGCCGCAGCTGTCCGTGACCGACCTGTCGGTCCGCTACGGCGGGGCGTTGTGGCCCTTCCGGCGTGGCCCCGCCACGGTCGACTACGAGATCACGAATACCGGCAACGTCCGCCTCGCCGGCTCGGCCACGATCGCGCTCCAGGGCCCCTTCGGGCTGCGGGTCGGCGGATCCGAGCCGATCGAGATCGCCGATCTGCTCCCGGGGGGATCCGTGACCGGATCACTCACCCTCGAACCGACGTTCCCGCCGGGGCGCCTGAGCGCCGTGGCCGACGTCGACGGCCTCAACCTGCCCGGCACCGTGCCCGTGACGGTCCCGCACGAACGCGCCACCGCGACCATCTGGGCGGTCCCGTGGGCGGCGGTGGGCATCCTCGCCCTCGTGGTGGCGACCTGGTGGTGGCGCCGGCGCCGGCTCGTGCGAGCCCTGCGGGCCGAGCGCGCCCGGGCCGACCGGGCCGACCGAGCCGTCGCGGCGGCGGCCGTCGCGAGCCCGGAGGGAGCATCGCCCGGCGCGGCACCCGGCGCGGACTCGCTGGTGCCGTGACCTGCGAGTGAGCGAGACAATGGTGCCATAGCCTGCACGAACGGGCCGGAGCGATCGAGGTCGTCGCGGCACCGCGACCAGTCCCGGCACGGTCCGAGCGGAGGGGAGCACATCATGGACAACGGGCGCATCGCCGGTACACCGAGCCTGCTGCGGTCGCTCAACGATCGCACGACCGCCGGGCTGCTGTTCGATCACGGCACGCTGTCGAAGGCCGAGCTGGGGGCCGCGAGCGGGCTGTCCAAGCCGACCGCCGCCCAGAGCCTGCAGCGGCTCACCGACCTCGGCCTCGTGACCACCGGCGGGTCGCGCACCGGCGGCCCCGGCCCGGCCGCCCAGCTCTTCGAGCTCGACCCCACGACCGGCTACGCGATCGCCGTCGACGTGGCCAACGAGATCGTGCGCGCGAGCATCCACGGCCGGGACGGCTCCGTGCTCGGGAACCTCACGAGCATCCCCGGGGGCCGGATGGCCGGCGAGGTGCTCGTCGAGATCTTCACGACGCTCACGGCCGAGGTGCCGATCTCGCCGCAGACGACCTATTCGATGGCGGTCGGGGTCTCCGGTGCCTACGACGAGGTCGCCGACCTCGTGCGGCACGGCGACCACCTGAGCGAGCTCGTCGGCGGGCTCGAACAACCCGGCCTGCGGGAACGCATCAGCGCGGCCGTGCCCGCCCGCGTGACGATCGAGAACGACGTCAAGCTCGTGGCCCTCGCCGAGAGCAGCACGGGCGCCGCCGCCGAGGCCGCCACGTCGGTGTTGTTCTGGGCCGAGGCCGGGGTGGGGGCCGCGGCGGTCCTCGGGGGGCACATCCACCGCGGCGCCACGGGCAGCGCGGGGGAACTGGCCTACCTGCCGGTGGCGGGCGGACCGCACACGAGCCCCCGGGAGCCCCGCGGCGGATTCCAGGTCGTGGCCGGCGGGGCCGCCCTGACCGAACTGGGCCGAGCGTGCGGCCTCGCCGGGGACCCGGCGGGCATGATCGCCGCGGCCGCCGCCGCCCCGGGCACCCATGGCGAGGAGTTCCTCACCGAACTCGCGCGCCGCTACGCCACCGGCATCTCCGCCCTCATCGCCGTGCTCGACCCGGAGGTGGTCGTGCTGTCCGGGAGCTATGCGGCGGCCGGCGGCCAGGTGCTCGCCGACCGGGTCGCCGGCGCGGTCGCGGACCAGGCCATGCGCCCGGTTCCGGTCGTGCTCGGCGCACTGACCGACCGCCCCGTGCTCACCGGTGCCGCGCACCTGGCCCGCTCGAAGCTGCGCCAGGAGGTGCTCGAGCGCATCGGCCCGGTCGCCTGACGACCCGCGCTACCGTGGACGGGATGACCGCCGCCACGATCGGGCACTCGAACCGCACGGCCGAGGAGTTCCTCGCGCTGCTGGGCGAGCACGGCATCACCCACCTCGTGGACGTGCGCCGCCTCCCCGGCTCCCGCCGCTACCCCTGGTTCGACCAGGAGAACCTGCGCGCCGCGCTCGAGGCGAGCGGCGTCGTCTACACGCACCAGGGCGCGCTCACCGGCCGCCGGCGCACCCCCGCGGGCACGCCGAGCATCAACGGCGGCTGGGAGAACGCGAGTTTTCGCGCCTACGCCGACCACATGCAGACCGATGAGTTCCATGCGGCCGCGGACCGGCTCGCGCAGGCGGCGCAGCGCGAACCGGTCGCGGTCATGTGCTCCGAGGCGGTGCCGTGGCGCTGCCACCGCCGGATGATCGCCGACGCCCTGCTCGTGCGCGGAATCGCCGTGACCGACGTCATCGGCCCGAACTCGGCCCGCCCGCACGAGCTCACCCCGTTCGCCCGCCGCGAGGGCACGCGGCTGTGGTACCCGCCGGAATCGGATTGACGACCGAGCCGGCTCAGGCCTCCCACCGCACCTCCTCGGCGGACACCTCCGGCCGCCACCCGCGCCAGACCGGCTGCCGCAGCACGCCGGCCCGGGTCGGGCCCGCATGGCGCACCTCGCCCACCCGGGTCGGCCGCACCCACCGCGCATCGCGGGCGATCGCGGCCGGGATGTCGCCCGCCGGCGGTGTCTTGCGCTCGAGCGAGTGCAACGCTCGCGGGATGTCGGCGCGATCCGCCTGGCGCAGCCCCGTGCCGACCCGGCCGGCGTAGCGCAGCCGGCCGTCCTCGGGCACGGCGAGCAGGAGCGAGGCGAGCTCCTCGGCGTTCTCCGCCCGCGGCCGCCAGCCGATCACCACGACCTCCTGATGGCGCTCGTGCTTGATCTTGATCCAGTCCCGCGTGCGCCGCCCCGAGGTGTAGTGCGAGTCGTCGCGCTTGGCGAGCACCCCCTCGAGCCGGAGTTCGCGCGACGTGCGCATCGCCGCCTCGAGATCGTCGCCGTGCACCGGCGGCACGTGCACGAACTCGCCCTCGCCCACCTGCGCCTCGAGTTCGGCGCGGCGCTCCGCGTAGGGCGCGCGCAGCAGCCGCCGGGGCTCACCGTCGGCGGCCCGCAGCTGCAGGGCGTCGAACACCATGAAGTGCACCGGAGTCCGCTCGCGTTCCGCCTCGACCCTCGCCGGCGTCGACAGGTTCATCCGCCGCTGCAGCACCCCGAAGTCCGGGGCGCCGTGGCCGTTCAGCGCGACGATCTCGCCGTCGAGCACCGAGCGAGGCGGGGCGAGGTCGGCCAGCTCGGCGAGTTCGGGATACGCAGGGGTGAGGTCGGTGCCGTTGCGGGAGAGGAGCGTCACCTCGCCCGAGGCGCTCGTGAACGCGATCGCGCGCACGCCGTCCCACTTCATCTCCATCCTCCACCCGGCCTCCCGGTCGAGGTCCGCGGCCGAGCCGGCGGTGGCGAGCATGGGGGCGGGGAGCGTCGACCGGGTGAGCGGGTGCGCGCTGCCCGTCGTATCCGCCTGCGGCGAGCCTACGGACGACGCCGTCCCCGCCTCGCGCATCAGCCGTTGCGCCGCGCCGTCCGCACCCCCCGCACGCGTTCGCTCGGGCTGCTCCTTCATCAGGTGCAACAGCCAGTTCTGCTCGTCCTCGGGCTTTCCGCCGGTGTGGATGAGGGCGTACCGGCGATCGAGACCGCCGAGGCCGCCGGTGCCGTCGGAGGAGCCGGGGGAGTCGGGCGAGCCGGGGGAGTCGGAGGCGGCGGGGTGGAGTACGACGATCACCTCCTCGCCCTCGCGCCACTTCTCGGCGGTGTAGGTGCCCGAATCCCAGATCTGCACGGTGCCGGCGCCGTACTCGCCCGTGGGGATCGTGCCCGAGAACGTGGCATAGGACAGCGGGTGGTCCTCGACGCGGACCGCGAGCCGGTTCGAGCCCGTCTCCAGCGGCGGGCCCTTGGGCACGGCCCAACTGGCGAGCACGCCGTCGCGTTCGAGCCGGACATCCCAGTGCAGCCGGGACGCGTGGTGCTCCTGGATCACGAAGATCTTCTCCCCGGTGCGCAACTGCGGCGGGTCGGCCGGCACCGGCTCGGGCGTCCTGGCCGGATCGCGCATCGAACGGTACGTGGCGAGCCGGTCGTCGGCCACGCTCGAGCGCAGGCCGAACGGCGACATCGGGTCGATGCCGGCGGCCACCCGCTCGAGCACCTGCCGGTACTGCAGCTGCGCGAGCCTCGGGTCGTCGATCTCCTCCCACGTGCGCGGCGCGGCGACGGTCGGCCGGGGCCGGCCCCGCAGGGAGTACGGGCAGATGGTTGTCTTCGCCGCGTTGTTCTGGGACCAGTCGATGAGCACCTTGCCGCCGCGCAGGTCCTTGCGCATGGTCGAGACCGCCAGATCCGGACGGTCGGCCTCGATCGCCCGGGCGAGCTCCTTCGCGACCGCCGACGCGTGCTCCGAGGTGGTCGACCCGTCGAGCCGGGCGTACAGGTGGATGCCCGTCGAGCCGGAGGTCACCGGAACGGCGGTCAGGCCCATGCCCTCGAGGACCTCCCGGCACAGCCGCGCGACCTCGGCGCATTCGGCGAGGCCGGCACCGGGCCCGGGATCGAGGTCGAGCACGAGCCGGTCGTGGTTGGAGCGCCGGCCGCCCGCATCGACGCGCCACTGCGGCACGTGCAGCTCGAGGGCGGCGAGCTGGCCGAACCAGGCGAGCACCGCCGCCTCGGTCGCGAGCGGGTAGGTGTTCGTGCGCTCCTTGTGACGGTAGGTCACCCGGGGCACCCACACGGGGGCGTCCGGCTCGAGATCCTTGCGGAAGAACCCGGGTGCGGGCTCGGCCGCCGTGCCCACGCCCTCGACCCAGCGCTTCCGGGTGACCGGTCGCCCGGCCGCGAGCCCGATGAGCGCCGGGGCGATCGCCACGTAGTAGTCGATCACGTCGCCCTTGGTGGTGCCCGTGGCGGGGTAGAGCACCTTGTCGAGGTTCGTCAGGCGCAGGGACCGGCCCGCGACGGCGGTCGTGGCGGCGGCGGGCATGCGGTCCTCCCTCTGGAACCAGTGTCCCCTCCGCCGGTTCCCGAGGCTACGGGGCCGCGCTGATAACCTCACGCCGTGGTGCATAGACGACCGACTTCGCCCGCCACGCAGCGGCGACACGACATCTCGGCCTGCCTCGACCGGGCCTACGACCGCGGCGGGCTGACCCTGCTCGTCGACGGCCTCGCCGGGATGGGGAAGACGACGATCCTGCGTGAGCTCGCGCGGCAGGCGTTCGAGGCCGACCGGTGGCCGGTCACGTATGTCACCGCCGACGAGGTCGAGCGGGCCGAACCGTACGCGTTCATCGGGCGGCTGTTGGCGAGCGGGCTGCCCACCGACGGGGACCTCGTGCCCGACGCCACCACCCAGACCGTGCCGGTCGCGCAGGCCTGCCTGCGCGCGATCCTGGCACCGCACGGGGCGCCGGGCCGGGTCATCGTCGTGGACGACGCCCAGTGGGTCGACCCGGAGTCCGTGCGGGTCCTGCGCTACGTCCTTCCCCGCGTCAACCGCCGTGTCCTCGTCGCGATCGGGGTCCGCACGCCCCACGAGCCCGGCGGCTTCGGCGACTATCTGCACGGACTGACCTCGGGCAGCCACCACGACCTCCACTATCGCGCGGAGCCGCTCACCGCCCCGCAGATCCAGGCGCTGGCGGTCGAGCAGTTCGGCGTGGGGATCGCCGCCCGCAACGCCGAGCAGCTGCGGTTGAGCACGGGCGGCTCGTTCCTGGCGATCGACTCGATCTTCGGCCGGCTCACGCGCGCGGAGATCTCCCAGCTGCACCTCGCCTGGAACATCCCGATCCGCCGGGTGGGCGCCGTGGACAACCCGTTGCTGCACCGGCACGAGCGGATGAGCGCCCCGGCCCGCGCCACGGCGGAGCTCGTCTGCCTCGCCGGGCACGAGATCTCCCGGGCGACCCTGGCGCGCGCGGCCCGGCGACTGGGCGAGGGCGTGCACGTGGAGGAGGCGATCGGAGCCGGGGTGCTCTCCGAGTCCGGCTTCGGTGCGACGATCATCCCCGCCCACGACCTCATCGGCCACGCCATCGCCCAGACCGTCGACCACGAGCGCTCCCGGGCGGTCTCACGGGTGCTGGCGGACGTGACGGACGGCTACCGATCCGTCATGCACGCGCTGCGCGGAGCCGAGGAGTGGACCGCGCAGCTGCGCGGGCAGGTCACGGACTATGTGCGACGGGCCGTCGCCCGAGCGAGCTACGCCAACGCCTCCCGGGTGCTGCGCGCGGCCCTCGACCTGGCCACGGACGCCGCCGTCCGCCACGACCTGCTCGTCGACCTGGCCCTCGTCCACCTCCGCAACAACAGCGGCTACGAGGTGCTCGACCTGCTGCCGGAACTCGAGGACCTGCCGCGCAGCCTCCTGCGCGAGTTCATCGTCGTCATGATCGGTGCGCACCGCACCGACCAACCATTCCCGCACGAGCGGACCGCGGCCATGCTCGCGCCGAGCGAGGATCCCGACGAGCTCACCATCCAGGCCTTCCTCTCCTTCGTCCTGGTGATCATGACCATGCGCACCGCCGACCGCTCCCCGGTGCCCGGCCTCATCGCCGCCGCCCGGCACTTCTTCTCCCTCGTGCCGGCGACCCCCGAGGCCCTGAGCGACGAGCGGTTGGCGTGGATGGTCGCTCCCCGCGAATACCTCGTGCTGCTCGACGCCTACGAACTCGTGCAGTTGCAGCTGGGCGGCGACCTGCGCGCGCTCGCCTCCCGGCTGCCCGAGGTCGAACGGGCCCGGCGCGCGATGCCGGAGGGATCGCTGCGGGTCGACGTGACCGTGGCCCTCGCCGGCAACGAGGTGGCGCTGGGCAGGCTCGGGCGGGCGCGGGACCTCGCCGAGGAGGCCACGGACCTGTCCAACCGGGTGAGCAAGGCCTGGGCCGCGGGAACCGTGCGCATCATCCTCGCCGACTGCATGATCCGCCAGGGCGACCTCGCCGCGGCCACCGACGTGCTCGCGGTGATCGTCGACCTGTCCTACGACGTCCTCGACGTCGAGACCCGCCCGGTCGCGGCGGCGATGGCCGCGATCGTGGCCGCGATCCGCGGGGAGGAGACCGCCCATCTGCTCGCGCAGGCCCGCGTCATCGACGACATCGCCTGGGAGGGCTACGGGCGCGACCTGCCCGTGCTCGCCGGGTGCGAGGCGGCCCGGGCGCTCGGGGACCCGGCCGAGATCCTCGCCCTGACCTCCCCGGACCGGGTGGGCGGCATCGTCAACACCCAGTACGGGTTCCTCACGTATCGGGCCCACGCGCTCCTCGACCTCGGCGACCACGTGGCGGCGGCGGAGCTCATCGGCGAGCTGGAGCGGCGCCGTGCGGCGGGGACGTGGCTCGAATACTGGGGCACCCTCGCGTGGCTGCGGGCCCGGCTGGCCGAGCATCACGACGCCGGCGCGGCCCGCGCCATGTACGAGGACGCGGTCGCCACCCGCGACTACCCGCTGCCGGCGGCGCTGACGTATATCGACTACGGGCACCTGCTCGCCGGGCAGGGCGATGCGAGCGGGGCCCGGCGCGCGTGGGACAGCGCCCGGGCGATCCTCGAGCGCCTCGGGGCCGGCGCGTACCTGCCCCGGGTGCGGGCGGCGCTCGAGTCCCTCGCGGACGGGGACCGCATAGCGCGCTCCCGCCTCGTCGCGGACCTGACCCGCCGTGAGCACGAGATCGCCGGCCACCTGGCGCAGGGCCGGTCCAACCAGGAGATCGCGGTCCTGCTCGTCGTCTCCGAGGCCACGGTCCGATTCCACGTCTCGAACGTGCTGCGCAAGCTCCACCTCTCCTCCCGCGCCCAGGTCGCCCGGGTACTCCACGGCCCCGGAGACCCTGCCTGAGCAGGGCACTCCGGGGCCGCGGGGGCGGGATCAGCCGTTCGCGCGGATCCGGCGGACGGACAGGAGCAGGCCACCGCCCAGGAGCAGCCCGGCCGTGAGCCACAGCGCCGCGCCGGACGATCCCGCCCCGGTCTGCGGGAGCGGTTCCGACGAGCCCGAAGACGCCGGGCCGGTCGGCTCAGGGGTGGGCTCAGTCGGCTCAGTCGGTTCGGTCGGCTCGGGGGTCGGGGGCGGGGTCGGCTCGGGGGTCGGCTTGGGGCCGACCACGACCGTCTGGCGCTCGTCGTCGAGGTCCTCGTGCGTGGCCAGCAGCCTGCGGTCCTCGATGGTCACCTCGGTGGGCACCGCCATCGTGCGCGCACCGCCGGCGAGCATCGCCGTGCGGGAACGCTCGAGGTACAGCCGCTCGAACACGACGAGGGTCGCATCGGCGTAGCCGGCGGGAACGTCGAAGTCGACGTGGACGATCCCGGCGGAGCTCTCGGCCACGAAGGAGGTCTCGGAGGTGAGGCCGGTCGACTCGCCCGTGGCGTGATCCCTCACCTCGCCGGTGACCACATACGACTCGCCCACGACGAGACCGGAGTAGGAGACGTCGTCCCTGAGCGTGGAGCCGTCCGGATCGAGCAGCTTCTCACCCGTGGCCAGGTTGTAGGCGTAGGTGTCGATCGCGGGCCGGTAGACGGTCTGGTTCTCGTCGTCGATGTCGGCGTGCGCGGCGACGGGAACGCCGTCGCGGTAGAGGTGCTCGAAGACCACGATGACCTCGCCGGTCAGGGCGCCGGCGGGAATCTCGAAGGTGAGATCGACGCTGCCGGTCGGGGTCTCGGGGGTGAAGGTGGCGGTGGCGGTGAGGCCGGTGGGCGTGCCGCCGGCCTCACCGCGGGTCATGAGCTCGCCCTCGATCGTGTACTCGGTGCCCGGCACGAGGCCGTCGTAGTCCACGGTGTCGACGATCGTGGCCGGGCCGGACTCGGGCAGGAACCTGCCGCCGTCCTCCCCGTTCACCGCGGTCGTGCCGATCCGCGGGACGGCCTCCCACTCGACGGTGGCCGTCGCGGTCACCTCCACCTGCTCGCTTCGGGCGATCATGAGGGACTGGGTGCGGGGCTTCGTGTTCGTGACCAGCACGCCGGTGCGCTCGGGCCCGGTCACGGTCGCCGTGATGCTCACGTCGCCCGCGGGGGCGGCGGCGGGCACGTCGAGGAAGAGGTCGACGCCGGTCGGGGCGGCGGACACGTCGACGGGCGTGCCGTCGGCGAGCACGAGCGGGTAGGGGCCGGCGACGGTGGCGACCACCGTGGGCTCGGAGGAGTCGAAGACGATCGGGCCGACGAGGGTGCCGGCCCGGCCGGTCGCCCGGGGCGGTGCGACGCTCAGCTCGGGTCCCTCCGATTCGGCCCGTCCGGTGTTCGCCTCGCCGGTGAGGTAATCCACGAGGTCCTGCACCCGCAGGGCCGCGGGCGAGGTGGTGTCGGTGGCGCCGGTGCCCTCCCGCAGGCCCTCGTAGGCGAATCGCGCCTCCGCGGGCGCGGCGTCGGTATAGGACCAGATCGCGGCCTGCGATCCGGTGATCGCCTCCTTCTCGGTCAGGCCCTCGATGCCGGATCGGTCGGCGAGCTCGGCCAGGGTGATCTGCGGATAGGTGCCGTGGACGATCCAGGCGACGTGTTCGCGCACCCGCTCGTCGGTTCGGAAGTTGTTGTTGCCGGGGAAGTCGTCCCAGCCGCCGATCTCCAGGCCGATCTCGTAGTGGGCTCCGACCGTGAACTCGACGCAGTAGGCGAACAGGTCCGGCGTGCCGTCGTCGTCGGAGTGGAGGGCGAAGAGGGTCGTGCCCTCGCGGCCCGCGGGTGTCTGGATGCCGTAGCCGCGGACGGCCTCCTCGTGGGTGCCCATGGCGGGGTATCCGGGATCGAAGCCGGTGTCCGCCCGGGCGGGCCCGGCGGGGGACCAGAGGCCGAGGGTGGCGGCGAGGGCGGCCAGGAGAATGATGATGCCGGCGCGGCGGCCGGTGGATGAGTGACGTTCGAGCATGGCGCCAACCTAGGAATTCCGCGGCCGGGTGACCCTAGCGGAACGGCTGGGTTCCGCGTTGGACTTCCCGTTGGGGCCGGCGGGCAGGCGACTCCTCGCCCGGCCGGGGTGCGCCCTCCCCGGCGGGGCTGTGCCAGAATCGCGGCAGGAACCCAGTCGAAGGAGACCACCCGTGTCCGTGTTGACCCAGCTCGTGACCGACCTGCGCGAGGGCCGCATCGAAGTCGTCGACCTCACCGCCCCGTTGAGCAGCGAGACCCCGATCCTCGAGCTCCCCGAGATCTTCGGCCAGACGGCCCGATTCGAGCTCGAGGAGATCTCCCGCTACGACGACCGCGGCCCCGCCTGGTATTGGAACAACTTCCGCACCGGCGAGCACACCGGCACCCACTTCGACGCGCCGAACCACTGGGCCAGCGGCCGCGACCTGGCGGACATCTCCGCGGTGCCGGTGTCGAGCTTCGTGGCCCCGGCCGTCGTGCTCGACGTGACCGCGGACGTGGCCGCCGACCCGAACTTCCTCATCGAGCGCCACCACGTCGAGGCGTTCATGGCCGAGCACGGCCCGCTGCCGGCCGGCGGCTGGCTCCTGTGCCGCACCGGCTGGTCGGCGCGCGCGGGGCAGGCCGACATGATCAACCGCATCGACGGCGAACCGGCGAGCCCGGGGCTCTCGGCCGAATGCGCCCAATGGGTGGCCCAGGAGACGCCGCTGCAGGGCCTCGGCGTGGAGACCGTCGGAACCGACGCGGGCGCCGCGGCCGGCTTCGACCCGCTGTTCCCCTGCCACGACCACTTCATGGGCGCGGGCAAGTACGGGCTCGCGCAGCTGCAGAACCTCGACCGACTCCCGCCCACCGGGGCGGTCGTGCTCGCCTCGCCGCTGAGGATCGTCTCCGGAAGCGGGTCGCCCGTGCGGGTGCTCGCGCTCGTCGAACGGTGACGGCCGACACGTGCGCAGGCGCGATCGGGCGCGCGCTCGTGGACGCGGGCATTCGCCACGTCTTCGGCGTCGTCGGATCGGGCAACTTCCACCTGACGAACGCGATGATCGCGGCCGGGGCGACGTTCACCGCGGCCCGGCATGAGGGCGGGGCCGCCACGATGGCCGACGCCTATGCCCGCACGAGCGGTGCGGTCACCGCGGTGAGCGTGCACCAGGGGTGCGGTTACACGAACGCGATCACGGGCATCGCGGAGGCCGCCAAGTCCCGCACCCCGCTCGTCGTGCTCGCCCCGCTCGCCACCGCGCCCTCCTCCAATTTCGCCATCGACCAGGGGGCGATCGCCGCCGCCGTCGGGGCGGAGTCGGTCACGCTCACCGACCCGGGCGCGGCCGCCCGGGATGCGGCCCGTGTCGTCGCCCGGGCGCGGGAGGGCCGCCGCACGATCGTGCTCCAGTTGCCGCTTCCGCTTCTGGACGACGTCGCTCCCGCGGGTGCATCGGCCCACCGTCCGGGTGGGTTCGCCGCGGCGGGGGCGGGCGCCGTCGAACCGGGCGAGGCCGACCTGGCCGCGCTGGCCGCGCTGGCCGCGGCGATCGGGGCGGCGAAGCGGCCGGTGTTCGTGGCCGGGCGGGGCGGGCGCGCGCCGGGGGCGCGGGAGGCTCTGCTCGACCTCGCCGAGGCGAGTGGCGCGCTCGTGGCGACCTCCGCCGTCGCTGCCGGGCTCTTCCACGGCGACCCGTGGGACCTGGGCATCTCCGGCGGGTTCTCCAGCCCCGGCGCGGCCGAGCTCATCCGCGGCGCCGACCTCATCGTGGGCTGGGGATGCGCCCTGAACATGTGGACGATGCGGCACGGCCGGCTCATCGGCGATCGAGCCACCGTGGCCCAGGTCGACGACACGACGGGCGCGCTCGGCGCCCACCGGGAGATCGACGTGCCCGTGGTCGGCGACGTGAGCGCCGTGGCACGCGCCCTGCTCGGCCGGATCGGGCCGCGTGCGGGCTACCGCACCGGCGAGGTCGCCCGCCGGCTCGCGGCCGGGATCGGCTGGCGGCACACGCCGTTCGACGACGCCTCCACGGCCGAGCGGATCGATCCCCGCACCCTGACGCTGGCGCTCGACGAACTGCTGCCCCTCGAGCGGGTGATCGGCGTGGACTCGGGCAACTTCATGGGCTACCCGAGCGCGTTCCTGCGGGTGCCTGACGAGCGGGGCCTGTGCTTCACCCAGGCGTTCCAATCGATCGGCCTCGGGCTGGCGACCGCGATCGGCGCCGCCCTCGCCCAGCCGGACCGGCTACCGATCGCGGCCCTCGGCGACGGGGGAGCCCTCATGGCCGCCGCGGAGTTCGAGACGCTCCGCCGGCTCGGCCTGCCGATGCTCGTGATCGTCTACAACGACGACGCCTACGGGGCCGAGGTCCACCACTTCGCGGGCGAGGACCTCGACACGGTCACGTTCCCGCCCACCGACATCGCGGCGATCGCCCGCGGCTACGGCCTCGAGGGCGTGACCGTGCGCCGGCCCGGGGACCTGGACCCCGTGCGCGCCTGGCTCGATGGGCCCCGGGAGCGTGCGCTCGTCATCGACGCGAAGGTCACCTCCGAGCCGTCCTGGTGGCTCGCCGAGGCCTTCGGGCACTGAGGAGCCGGGCGTTCCTGCCCACGCACCAGCGCGTGCGGCCGGCCCATCGAGGCCGGCCGCACGCCTTGGATCCGCGCGGAATCGTCAGCGTCCACCCGCGCGACGCTTGTTGTAGACGTCGAACGCGACCGCCAGAAGAAGCACGAGTCCCTTGACCACCTGCTGAGTGGACGAAGGCAGACCCATGAGCTGCATGCCGTTACTCATGACGGCCATGATGAGGCCACCGATCATGGCTCCGGTGATCCGGCCGATCCCACCGGTGATCGCTGCGCCACCGATGAAGCACGCCGCGATGGCGTCGAGCTCGAACATGTTCCCCGCGCCCGGTTGGGCACCGTTCATGCGGGACGAGTAGACGACCCCGGCGACGCCGGAGAGCAGCCCCATGTTGACCATGATGAGGAAGTTGTCGCGCTTGACCTTGACACCCGAGAGCAGGGCGGCCGGAAGGTTGCCCCCGATCGCGTAGACATGCCGGCCGAACGTCGTGCGCTGCATGACGATCGAGTACACGATGATGAGGACCGCGAGAATGATGAGCACGTAGGGAAGACCGCGGCTCCGGGAGAGCTGGTACGCGAAGGCCATGACGATGGCCGCAACCGCGACGAGCTTGAGCAGGAACAGCGGGAAGGCGGCGACCGCCTGGTTGAATCGGAGAGTCGCCCGACGATCCCGAATCTGTATGACGACGTACCCGACGACCGCGAAGGCGAAGATGACGAGCGTGAAGACGTCGAAGCCGTAGCCACCCAACAGCCCGTTGAAGAATCCGTTGGCGATCTCGTAGTACGGGCCGCCGAAGGGTGACAGCGAGACATTGTTGAGCACCTGGTACGTCAGGCCCCGGAAGAGGAGCATGCCGGCGAGCGTGACGATGAACGCCGGGATTCCGACGTAGGCGACCCAGAACCCCTGCCAGACACCGGCGAGGAGTCCGACCGCGAGCGCGGCGAGCACACCCACCCACCACGGGGCCCCGTGCTTGATGACGACCACGGCCGAGACCGCGCCCGTGAGGGCGAGGAGGGAGCCGACGGACAGGTCGATATGGCCACCGACGATCACGATCATCATGCCGATCGCGAGGATGAGGATGTAGGAGTACTGCAGGACGATGTTCGTCAGGTTGCCGGGGCTGAGGAAGTTCGGATTGAACACCGAGAAGAACATGACGATCACCGCGAGGGCGATGAGGATTCCGCTCTGTCGCAGATTGCTCGACCAGAGCACTCGGAGGTTCGCGATTCCGGTCATGCTGCTTGTACCTTCTCCCTGGTCATGAGCTCCATGAGATTCTCCTGGGTTGCTTCTGCTCGCGGCAGTTGTCCTGTCATCCGTCCGTCGGACAATGTGAAGATACGATCACATACTCCGAGAATCTCTGGGAGTTCGGAGGAGATGATGACGACTGCTTTTCCGGCCGCGACCATGCGGTTGATGATCGTGTAGATCTCGTACTTGGCGCCGACGTCGATCCCGCGTGTCGGCTCATCGAGGATGAGCACCTCGGGCTCGGTGTAGAGCCACTTGGACAGGACGACCTTCTGCTGGTTCCCACCGGAGAGGTTTCCGGTGATGGTCATGACATTCGGTGTCTTGATGTTCAGATTGGTTCGGTACTCCTCGGCCACGCGGAGTTCCTCATGGGCGTTGACCCAGCCACGCCGGGTCAACCGCCGCAGGCCGGCCGCCGACACGTTGCGGCGGACGTTGTCGATGAGGTTGAGCCCATACTGCTTACGGTCTTCGGTCACATAGGCGACGCCGTGAGCGATCGCTTCGGAGACCGTACGCATGCGGATCTCCTCACCGTCGAGATACACGCGGCCGGAGATGTCACGTCCATAGCTCTGGCCGAAGAGGCTCATGGCGAGCTCGGTGCGGCCCGCGCCCATGAGGCCGGCGATTCCGACCACTTCGCCCGCGCGTACGTCGAAGCTCGCCCGATCGACGACCTTCCGGCCCACCTGGCTCGGATGGTAGACGGTCCAATCCTCCACCCGGAGCACTTCCGCACCGATCTCCGGCACGCGCTGGGGGTAGCGATGCTCGAGGTCTCGGCCGACCATGCTCCGGATGATACGTTCCTGCGTCGCATCGGCATCGGCCATGTCGATGGTCTCGATCGTCCTGCCATCGCGAATGATGGTCGTGCGGTGAGATATCGCCGCGATCTCATTGAGCTTGTGCGAGATGATGATGCACGTGATGCCACGCTCGTTGAGCTCGCGTAGTAGATTGAGAAGATGTTCGGAGTCGTTGTCGTTCAGGGCGGCCGTGGGCTCGTCGAGGATGAGGAGTGACACGTTCTTCGACAGTGCCTTGGCGATCTCCACCAGTTGCTGCTTACCGACACCGAGTTGGCCGACGCGTGTTGTCGGCTGTTCTGCCAGGCCGACCTGTCGCATCAGCTCTGCGGCCCGGGAGCGGGTCTCGTGCCAATCGATCATTCCCAGCCGGCCGCGGACCTCGTTACCGAGGAAGATGTTCTCGGCGATGGACAGCTCGGGTATGAGGGCCAGTTCCTGATGAATGATGACGATACCGTGGGCCTCGCTGTCGTTGATCGAGGCGAAGCGAACCTCATCGTCGTTGAAGCGGATGTGACCGGTGTAGCTGCCGTACGGGTAGACGCCGGAGAGCACCTTCATGAGGGTCGACTTGCCCGCGCCATTCTCACCGCAGATCGCGTGGATCTCGCCGCGGCCGATCTCGATGGTGACGTCCGTGAGTGCCTTGACGCCGGGGAAGGTCTTCGTGATGTCGTGCATCTCCAGGATGTTCTCGGTCATGACGAGCGACGTCCTCCAAATTTGAGGGGATGGGCCGCGCCTCTCGTTCGGGCGCGGCCCATCCCAGCGGTGGCTCACTGGCCGGTGTCGACCTGCTCCTGGGTGTAGTAGCCGGAATCGATCAGCAGCTCGGAGATGTTCTCCTTGTACACGATGTCCGACTCGAGCAGATAGGACGGAACGATCTTGACGCCGTTGTCGTACGTCTCGGTGTCGTTGGCCTCCGGCTCGTCCCCCTCGAGGAACGACGTGGCGGCGGTCACCGCCTGGCTCGCCAGCTTACGGGTGTCCTTGAAGATCGTGGCGAACTGGACCCCCTGGTCGATGAGGCTGACCGAGGCGATCTCCGCGTCCTGCCCGCTGACGATCGGCAGACCCTCCTCGAGGCTCGGACCGTGCCCGGCGCCCTGGAGTGCCGTGATCACGCCACGGGAGATTCCATCGAAGGGAGACAGCACGCCGTCGAGTTCCTCACCGCCCGAGTAGGTCGAGGTGAGTAGGTCCTCCATGCGGGTCTGTGCCGCCTCCTGGCTCCAGCGGAGCGTCGCGACCGTGTCGAAGTCCGTCTGGCCCGAGGGCACGACGATCCGTCCGTCCTCGAGGTACGGCGCGAGGGTCTCCATGGCTCCGTCGAAGAAGAATCCGGCGTTGTTGTCGTCCGGGGAGCCGGCGAACACCTCGATGTTCTGCGGGCTCGTGGGCGCGTCGGCCGCCTCGGTGCCATCCTCCTCGAGGAAGCCGAGGCCGACGAGCAGCGAGGTGGCCTGTTGGACGCCGACGTTGTAGTTATCGAACGTGACGTAGAACTCCACGTGGTCGCTGCCGTTGATGAGGCGGTCGTACGCGATGACCGGGATGTCCTTGGCAGCGGCCGACTCGAGCTGACTCGACAGCGCGGTGCCGTCGATCGACGCGATGATGAGCAGGTCGACACCCTGCGTGATCATCTGGTCGATCTGCTGACTCTGCGTGGGGATGTCGTCGTTCGCGAACTGCAGGTCGACGGTGTAGCCCTTCTCCTCGAGCTGGCTCTTGACTGCCTCCCCGTCGGCGATCCATCGTTCCGAGGTCTGGGTGGGCATGGCGACACCGATGGTCTGATCCGACGGATCGGCATCGGCGCTGTCGCCGCCGGGTGCGTCATCGACGCCGCCCGCACCCTGACCGCCACACGCGGCCAGGGTCAGGGCTAGTCCCAACCCGGCGGTGGCCGCCACAAGTCTGTTGATACGCATGTACTCCTCCTTGAGAGATTGCCTGCCGTAGCAAGGCCGCAGGGCCGTCGATGCCCGCCTACGAGGGGTCGACCACCTGGGTTGGTCATGGCCCCGCGGCCAATGTGCGCGCTAACATCGTAAGCCCGCATGGCGGCCGATGTCACTAGCTGGGGGCTGAGCTGCGGTCTCGATTCGGTAACGAGTGAGGTCTGGGGCGTCGAGCGATACGGCGGCGGCGGGCGGGGCGCGTGGCCCGAGACCTGGCGACCGAGCCTCACGGCGCCCGGTGGACGCTTCGCGTAGGAGGGAATCCGCCGATGGCCCCGCGGCCGTTGCGTGGCCGGGGGAGTGGTCGCCGGCTAGAGGCGGCGACCTGTCGAACCTCGGACGACGAGGCGGGGGTGGATGAGCGATTGCGTCGACATGCTTCCATCGATCGCTGCAAGGAGCACGTCGATCGCCTTGTGGCCGACCGCGTCGAACGGCTGTCGCACGGTCGTGAGAGGGGGCTGGTAATAGTCGGCGCCGGAGATGTCGTCGTAGCCGACGACGGAGACGTCCTCCGGGACGCGGAGACCCACTTCGTTGAATCTCCGCATGAGGCCGAGGGCGAGAAGGTCGTTCGCCGCGAACACGGCCGTGATCTCCCGGTGTCGGCGGAGCAGCTCGAGGCCGGCGTCGTACCCGTCGTCGGCGCCCCAACCGGCGTGGAGCAGGTGTGCGGTCGACAGTCCGGCATCGGTCAGCTCCGCGCGCCACCCCTCCAGCCGGGCGCGCGCGTCGAACCAGTTGAGGGGTCCGCTCACGTGCGCGATGTGCTCGTGACCGAGGGAGGCGAGGTGCCCGGTGGCAAGGCGTGCGCCGAAATCGTGGTCGACCGCGACGACGTGCATGGGGGCGGGGGAGGTGAGACCGGGAGCGATGATGACGACGGGGAGTGTGTCCGCCAGGTCGCGTGTCGCTTCGGCCATCTCAGTAGTCGGGGCCACGACGATGAGACCGTCGACAGCAAGGTCGAGGAAGAAGTCCAAGGTTGGAGACAGGCTGCTCGTCTCGCTGTCCGTGCCGGCCGAGATGGTCGCGTACCCGGACGCCCGGGCGGCGTCTTGGATCGCCATCGCCATATGGCTCGGTCCGAAGTGCGTGACGGATGGGTTGACCACCCCGATGAGGCGCGTGCGGTTCGTGGCAAGAGCACGCGCGGACAGGTTTCGCCGGTACCCCATCTCCTCGATCGCCTCGAGGACTCGTCGACGAGTCTCCGGCCGGACGAGGGTCGGACTGTTGAGTACTCGTGACACGGTTTGGTGTGAGACTCCGGCGCGTGCGGCCACGTCGGCCATGACGGGTGCTTTCGCCATTTTCGTAACTGTCCAGTTCGAGCGTGGATGGGAGCGTGCGGTGCGAAGCCGCCACCGATGCCTGGATCGGTCGCGCTTCTGCGTCATCCTCGGACGCTGGGAGGTCCCGGAAGCCGCCTCGAACACGAGATCCGTTCCGTTCCGGCCGTCGAGTGATGCCTGATCGGCATGATAGTCGGTGTGCCACCCGTCGGCACCTACTCCGGGACTGCGTCGACGGGAACAGGGAGGGTGCGTGGTTGGGCTCCCGGCGTGCCCGGTCGACGCCGATGCCACGGATGCCGACGGGTCTTGACAGCGCGAACGTTAGCGCTAACATCGGGATGCCGGTTGAGCCACAGAGATGTCGTCCGGCAGCGTGTCAACGAAGATCACAACCAGTACGGGGAGGCACCGAGGAAGATGACCAAGCAATCTCATACGGATGTATACAGGGGATCGAGGAGACCGTCGTTCGGAGCGAGAGCCGTTGGGCTCGCGGCGACGGCGGCCATGGCGACAGCCGGGCTCCTCGGGGCCTCCACGGCGCTTGCGCCCGAGGCTCAGGCCGACGACGACGTCATCGACGTCGAGGTCGACGCGAGCGTGGTGGGGCGTACGTACGACGGAGTGGGAGCCGTGTCCGGGGGAGGGGCCACGACGCGACTTCTGCTCGACTACCCGGAGCCGCAGCGCTCCCAAGTGCTCGACTATCTGTTCCTACCGGGATACGGGGCCTCGCTGGAGATGCTCAAGGTCGAGATCGGGGGCGACACGAATGCGACCGACGGCTCGGAGTCGAGCCACATGCACGTGCCCGACGTCGTCAACTGTGAGACCGGCTACGAATGGTGGTTGATGCAGGAGGCCGTCGAGCGGAATCCGGACATCAACCTGGGTGGCCTCGCATGGGGGGCTCCCGGATGGCTGGAAGACGAAGGCGGATACTTCTCCGACGCGACGATCGACTACTTCCTCAACTGGCTCGGATGTGCAGATGAATATGGTCTGAACATCGATAACATGGGTGTGCGCAACGAACGCACCTACGACGTCGAATGGGTGATCAAGTTCCGTGCCGCGCTCGATGCCGCGGGGTACGAGGACGTCCGGATCGTTGCATCCGACGAGGCCGCGGTCAAGGGTGAGTGGCCGATTGCTGTTGATATGGCGGAGAACGCCGAGCTGCGGGACGCCGTCGACGTTCTCGGCAACCACTACTCCTTCGGGCCGAGCTCGGAGACCGCCCAGGCGCTCGATAAGCCGTTGTGGATCTCGGAAGGGGGGCCGTGGTCGGCCGAATGGGGAGCAGGTGGCCCGCCGCGGGCGATTTCCTCCCTCCTCAACAACTCGTACCTCCGTGGCCAGATCACGGGCGTCCAATTTTGGAATCTGCTTACCGCATACTATGACGGCTTGAGCATCTCCGATGCCGGGCTCATGCGTTCGAACACGCCGTGGTCGGGCGCCTATCAGGTGCAGGCGGCGATCTGGACCGTCGCGCACACGACTCAGTTCGTGAGCCCGGGATGGCTTTACCTGGACAATTCGAGCGCGCACTTCGACGAGGATGACATTCTCAAGGGAAGCTACGTGACGAGACGTGCTCCTGATACCGGCGACTGGTCGATGGTGATCGACCGGATCGCGACGGAGGACTCCCAGACCATGCGAATCAGCGTCGACGATGAGCTGATCGGCGACACGATTCATGTCTGGCAGTCGACCGAGAACGAGTGGTTCAGTCAGAAGGATGATCTCACCCCCGATGCAGATGGATTCGTCGAGGTCACGATCCCTGCGGACTCCGTCGTCACGTTGACCACGACGACCGGGCAGGGCAAGGGCACGGCCGTCGGAAAGAACGAGTCGGCATTCCCGTTCCCGTACCACAATTCGCTGTCCGACGGCGGGCCCTCGGGACAGACGCCCTATCTCTCACAGATGGAGGGGGCGTTCGAGGTGCGTGACTGCGTCGGTGGGCGCGATGGGGAATGTCTGACCCAGGTATCCCCGCGCCCCGCCATCGGGTGGGCGCCGTGGACCAAGCCGACGGCCCTGCTCGGCGATCTGGCGTGGGCCGACTACCAGGTGAGTGCGGACGTCTGGATTCCTGCCGGCGGGGCCGGGGAGGTGCTGGGGCGGTTGTCGAACGATGCGATGCAGCCGGTTCCGAACGGATACGGATTCTCGTTGGATGCCGAGGGGCACTGGACGTTGAGCCGAGGTGAACTCGGCGGGAAGGAGATCGTCGAGTTGGCGACCGGCGCGACCGAGGGCGTGGATGAAGGCTGGCACCGGCTCACGATCCGCTTCGACGAGGATCGGATCTCGGGTCTCATCGACGATGTCGAGGTCGTCCAGGTCGAGGACGCGACCTGGGCCAGCGGCATGGCCGGGGTGGCCAGTGGGTATGCCCCCACGCAATTCGCCGATCTCGCGATCGAGCCGCTCGCGCCGCTCGAGTTCGTGCATGTATCGGATGGCGCCGTCGCCGTGTCCGGATCCGGCTGGGAGCCTTGTGAATTCGGCGGCGACGACTGCCGCGTGGTCGACGCTCCCGAGGTCGATGCGTCTGCGGACGGCACCGCCGTGACGTCGAATACGGCGGGGGACGTCCTGGAATTCGGATTCCAGGGTGTCCAGGGGACACTGACGGGTTTTGCGGTTCCGACCGGTGGAAGCGCGTTGGTGTCGATCGACGGCAACGAACCGCAGACGCTTTCCTTCGATCGAATCGGTGACGATGCCGCCGTCGAGTGGCGGACGCCGATTCTGCCTGCCGGCAGCCACACCTTGCGGGTCGAGGTCGTGAACGGTTCCGCCGATGGTGGTGGCGTGGTCGTCAACGGTGTCCAGGTCGTGCCGAATAATGGTGCGCTCAGCTCGATCGATGACCAGATGGAGGGAGTGGGGCTCGGCGGATTCGACTACCGAGGTAGCGGCTGGCTCAGCTGCCCGGGCTGCATCAACAACTCCCAGCTCTTCCACGGGTCGGTGACCTACTCGGACAACCCGGGAGACACCGTGTCATTGCGCTTCGTCGGCGACCGCGTCGATCTCTACGGACTGCGTGATTCGCGGCAGGGCCAGACCGACGTCATGATCGATGGCCGTCGTGTCGGTACCGCGGACTTCAACGGAAGTGAGCGGGTCGGTAACCAGCTGATCTGGCAGAGCGAGCAGCTGCCGATGGGTGAGCATGTTCTCACGCTCATGGTGACCGAGGAGAGTGGGCGGATCAATGTCGACCGAGTCGTCGTCCACGGCGACATCTCCGATGGGGGGTCGACCGAGGAGCCGACCGATGACCCGACAGACGAGCCGACCGACGTGCCGACCGGTGACCCGACAGACGAGCCGACGGAAGGATCGGCGGACCAGTCGTCCGATGGTGCGTCCGCCGGTGCGGACACAGGCTCGGCGGGAGCGGAGGACATCTCGACGGCGGCAGCGGCGTCGGGAGACGCGGACGGTTCGGAGTCGGGCGATGGGCGGCTCCCGGACACGGGCGTCAGCGTCGCGTTCCTGTGCCTGCTCATGATCACGGCCACCGCAGCGGGCGTGCTGATCCGGCGGCGGGGACTCGCGACCCGATGACGGGTCGTGGGCGGGGCGGGACCCCCTCCCGCTGATCCCGTCCCGGCGCAGGCGGGGTGCTCCGTGCAGAGCCACGGGCCACCCCGCCTGCGCCCGGCCATTGCCCGCGCGACGCGTTTGACAGAGCGAATGTTAGCGCTCACACTAGTCGTGTGGGGCGAGCGTCACGCATCGCTTCAGATGGATTCGATCGCGAAGGAGAGATCATGGCCGAACGTGCGGGAGAGCTTGTGGTCGGAGTGGACTTCGGAACGCTCTCCGGGCGGGCCGTCGTGGTCCGTGTGGCCGACGGCACCGAACTCGGCAGTGCCGAGCATGCGTACAGCCACGCCGTGATGGAGCGCGAGCTCACAGCCGGTGACGGTCGCGCACTCCCGCCGGACTGGGCGCTCCAGGTGCCGCGGGACTACATCGACGTGCTCCGTCACGCCGTGCCGGCCGCTCTCGCCGACGCGGGCGTCGATGGCGGGGACGTCATCGGCATCGGCACGGACTTCACCGCCTGCACTATGGTGCCCACCCTGGCCGACGGCACCCCGCTGTGCGACCTGCCCGAATACCGCGATCGGCCGCACGCCTACGTCAAGCTCTGGAAGCATCACGCGGCCCAGGCCCACGCCGACCGAATCAACGAGCTTGCCCATGTCCGCGGCGAAACCTGGATCGGTCGCTACGGCGGCCTCATCTCCTCGGAGTGGGAGTTCGCCAAGGGGTTGCAGCTGCTCGAGGACGACCCCGAGCTCTACGCCGCCATGGACAGGTGGGTCGAGGCGGCCGACTGGATCGTCTGGCAGCTGAGTGGCGAGTACGTTCGTAACGCCTGCTCCGCCGGATATAAGGGCATCCTCCAGGACGGCGAGTACCCGAGCGAGGAGTTCCTCACCGTCCTCAACCCCGACTTCGGCCGATTCGTGGCCGACAAGGTCGACCAGCCGGTCGGGCAGCTCGGGCAGGCCGCCGGCCGGCTCACCCCGGAGGCCGCCGCCTGGACCGGTCTGCCGGCCGGGATCGCCGTCGCCGTCGGCAACGTCGACGCGCACGTGACCGCACCCGCCGCCGGAGCCGTCGACGCCGGGCAGATGGTCGCGATCATGGGTACCTCGACGTGCCACGTGATGAACGGCGAGACTCTCGCCGAGGTGCCGGGCATGTGCGGAGTGGTCGACGGTGGCATCCTCACCGGAGCCTGGGGCTACGAGGCCGGTCAATCCGGCGTCGGCGACATCTTCGCCTGGTACGTGAACAACCAGGTGCCCGCCGCGTATGCGCAGGAGGCGGAGTTGCGGGGACAGAGCCTGCACGAGTACCTCACGGACCTCGCCGCGGGTCAGCAGGTCGGCGAACACGGCCTCGTCGCCCTCGACTGGCATTCGGGGAACCGTTCGACCCTGGTGGACCACGAGCTCTCCGGCCTGCTGATCGGCCAGACGCTCACCACCCGGCCCGAAGACGTCTACCGGGCGCTGCTGGAGTCGACCGCTTTCGGTACCCGGGCGATCATCGAGGCCTTCGAGTCCTCCGGCGTGCCCGTGACCGAGCTCGTCGTGGCCGGCGGTCTGCTCAGGAACGCGTTCCTCATGCAGCTGTACTCCGACGTCACACGACTGCCGCTCTCGACCATCACCTCGTCTCAGGGGCCGGCGCTCGGCAGCGCGATCCACGCCGCCGTGGCCGCGGGTGCCTACGCCGACGTCCGCGGTGCCGCGGCCGCGATGGGACGGCGCACGATCGCCGCGTACACGCCGAACGAATCCGCGGCGCGCCGATACGACGAGCTCTATGCGGAGTACCGCCTTCTGCACGATCACTTCGGTCGAGGCGGAAACGACGTCATGCACCGCCTCAAGGCGATCCGTCGCGACGCGGTCGTGGCGCGAGAACCGGTCGGCGCCACCAGCGCCGTTCCCGCAGCGAAGGGATGAGGAGACCATGAGACTGAGCGAACAGAGCGCGGCTGTGCAGGAGGCCGTGGCGGCGGCGCGCGAACGCGTGGCCAGACTGCATGCCGAGCTCCCGCGAAACGATCTCGTCGTCTGGACCGCCGGCAACGTGTCGGAACGCGTCGCGGGCGCGGACCTCTTCGTGATCAAGCCCTCCGGCGTCTCCTACGACGAGCTCACCCCCGAGGTGATGGTCGTGTGCACGCTCGACGGCGCGAAGATCGACGACGGCACCCCGGGCGCGCTCGTTCCATCCTCCGACACGGCGGCCCACGCCTACGTGTACCGGCACCTGGCGCAGATCGGGGGAGTGGTGCACACCCATTCGACGTACGCCACGGCCTGGGCGGCTCGCGGAGAGGAGATCCCGTGCGTTCTCACGATGATGGCCGACGAGTTCGGCGGGCCGGTCCCGGTCGGGCCGTTCGCGATCATCGGTGACGACTCGATCGGGCGCGGGATCGTCGAGACCCTCGCCGGCAGTCGCTCGCCCGCGGTGCTCATGCGCAATCACGGGCCCTTCACGGTCGGCGCGGATGCGCGTGCGGCGGTCAAGGCGGCCGTCATGGTCGAGGAGGTGGCGCGTACGGTGCACCTCTCCCGGCAGCTCGGCAACCCACTCCCGATCGCGCAGGGCCACATCGATTCGCTGCACGACCGTTACCAGAACGTCTATGGACAGGGCGCCTCGTCGCCGAAGGAGAAGAAGGCATGAATCACGACCCGTTCGAGCGCCGCGAGGTCTGGTTCCTCACCGGGAGCCAGGACCTCTACGGGGACGACGTCCTCGACCAGGTGATGGAGCACTCCCGCACCCTGGCCGCCGTGCTCGACGACGCCGACGCGATTCCGGTGACGGTTCGCTGGAAACCGATCCTCAAGGAACGCGACGGCATCCGGCGGATCGCCCTCGACGCCAATTCCGACGACGCGTGTGTCGGCGTCATCGCCTGGATGCACACCTTCTCCCCGGCGAAGGCCTGGATCCAGGGGCTCGATGCGCTACGCAAGCCGCTGCTCCACCTGCACACGCAGGCAAACGTCGCGCTGCCGTGGGCGGACATCGACATGGACTTCATGAACCTGAACCAGGCCGCCCACGGCGACCGGGAGTTCGGCTACATCGCGACCAGGCTGGGCATCTCCCGCAAGACCGTCGTCGGTCACGTGAGCGACGCGGGAGTACAGGCACGGGTCGGCACGTGGGTACGGGCAGCGGCCGGCTGGGCCGAGGCGACGGGCCTCCGGGTCGCCCGGTTCGGTGACAATATGCGCGACGTGGCCGTGACCGAGGGCGATAAGACCGAGGCGGAGTTGCGGCTCGGGGTCTCCACCAACACGTGGGGCGTGAACGACCTCGTCGACCGCGTGGACGCCGCCGACGAGGACGACGTCGACTCCCTGGTCGCGGTCTACGACGAGGCGTACGACGTTGTTCCCGAGTTGCGCGAGGGCGGCGCCCGCCGGGAGTCCCTCCGCTACGGGGCCCGGATCGAGCTGGGGATGCGGTCCTTCCTGGAGTCGGGCGACTTCGGCGCCTTCACCACGAACTTTCAGGACCTGGGCGGGCTCCGCCAGCTCCCGGGCCTGCCGGTCCAGCGACTCATGGCCGACGGGTACGGCTTCGGCGCGGAAGGAGACTGGAAGACCGCGATCCTCGTGCGACTCGCCAAGGTCATGGGGCACGGCCTTCCCGGTGGCGCCTCCCTCATGGAGGACTACACCTACGAGCTCACCCCGGGCAGGGAGAAGATCCTCGGAGCGCACATGCTCGAGGTCTGCCCCTCCCTGACGCGCGGCACGCCCCGGCTGGAGATCCATCCGCTGGGTATCGGCGACCGGGAGGATCCGGTGAGGCTGGTCTTCGACGCCGACAACGGGCCCGCCGTGGTCGTCGCCCTGGCGGACATGCGCGATCGGTTCCGTCTCACCGCCAACAAGGTGACGATCGTCGGGCCCGACGCCGAACTGCCCAAGCTGCCCGTCGCCCGCGCAGTCTGGGAGCCGGAGCCCTCCTTCGCCACGTCCGCCGAGTGCTGGCTCACCGCCGGCGCCGCCCACCACACGATGATGACCACCCAGCTCCATCTCGACGTGCTCGAGGACTTCGCCGAGATCGCCGAGATGGAGCTGGCGGTCATCGACGAGGCGACCACGCCCCGAGGCTTCCTCAAGGAACTACGCTGGAATCAGGCCTACTACCGACTCAAGGAGGGGCTCTGAGATGAGGGTGGCCCGGCTCCACGCCGCCGGCGATCTGCGGATCGCGGTGGAGGCCGAGCCGGTGCCCGGACCGGGCGAGAGTCTCGTTCGTGTCGGTGCCGTGGGTCTGTGCGGTTCCGACCTGCACTGGTACTCCGAGGGCCACATCGGCGATGCGGGCCTCACCCGACCACTCGTTCCGGGGCACGAGTTCGCCGGTGTTGCGGAGGGCGGCAGGTACGACGGCCGAGTCGTCGCGGTCGATCCGGCGATCCCCTGTCGCCTCTGCCCGATGTGTGAGGCAGGGCACCGCAACCTGTGCCCACAGGTCCGCTTCGCAGGCCACAGCACGACCGACGGCGGGCTTCAGGAGGCGATCGCCTGGCCCGAGCGCAGCCTCCACCCGGTTCCAGCGGAGTTCACGGCTGCCGATGCCGCGATGCTCGAGCCCCTCGGGGTCGCGCTGCATGCGTGGGACCTCGCCCACGCCCGCGTCGGCGACACCGTGGCCGTCATCGGAGCCGGCCCGATCGGGCTGCTCGCGATCCAGGTCGCCCGGGCTGGGGGAGCGGGCCGGGTCATCGTCGTCGAACCCCTCGACCACCGCCGGCGAGCCGCCGAACGTGCCGGTGCGGCCACCACGCTCGCGCCGACGGAGGCCGGTGCCGCGGCCTGGCGAGAGCTGAGCGGACTCGGCTGCGACGTCGTCCTCGAGTTCGCGGGCACCGATCCCGCGATCGCGACCGCGCTCACGGCCGCCCGGCCCGGCGCCCGGGTGCTGCTCGGCGGGATACCCTGCGACGACACGAGCTCCTTCCCGGCCGGGCCGGCCCGCCGGAAGGGGCTCACCCTCGTCATGGTCCGGCGGATGAAGGAGATGTACCCCCGCGCGATCGACCTGGTCGCGACCGGGCACGTCGACGTCCGTTCGATCGTTTCGGAGCAGGCGCCGCTCGCCGCTGCCGATCGGGCCTTCATCCGTGCGACGAATCGCAGCGGCCTCAAGGTCGTGATCGACCCCTCCGCCTGATTCGGCCGGGCCTCAGGCCCCTGCCCGGGCGAGTCCTTCGCGCGGATCCTGTGTGTGACGCCCGTCGGCCCGGGCGCGGGAGCAATCCGACACGGGCCGGACGGGCGCTTCATCGGCCCGGAGATGGCGCTAGTGTGACGTGAGTCTCATCGTCGAGGGTGAAGGTGTGAACATGTCCGAGTCCGAAGGCCATACCGGGAAGAGGGGCTCCCGGAACGGGCCCGTGCGCCGGGTCATCCGGGAGGTCACGCGCCCGAGCCCGGGCCTCATCCACCCCGCGCTCATCCCCGGGATCGGGGTCGAGCGCACGGGCAAGTCGTTCTCCACGAACGTGCGCGTGTTCGCCATCGCGGGGGCGCTCGTGGCGGGGGTGATCCTCTGGGCGGTCGTCGCCCCGGGGACCATCTCCTCGACCGGGGCGTTCCTGCTCGCGTGGGTCACGGACAACTTCGGGTGGCTCTTCGGGCTGCTCGCCATCGCCATCGCCGGGTACATGATCGTGCTCGGCTACGGGCGCACGGGCGGGGTTCGCCTCGGCGCCGACGACGAGGAGCCCGAGTTCTCGACCGTGTCGTGGGTGGCGATGCTCTTCTCCGCCGGCATGGGCATCGGCCTGCTGTTCTACGGCCCGTACGAGCCGCTCACGTACTTCCTCGACCCGCCGCACGGGATGCGGGCCGATCCGGGCACCGTCGACGCGATGCACTCGGCCATGGCCCAGACGCTGCTGCACTGGGGCCCGATCGCGTGGGCGTTCTACGCCCTCGTCGGCGGCGCGATCGCCTACAACGCCTACCGGCGCGGCCGCAGCGCGCTCATCTCCTCGATCTTCGAGCCGATCTTCGGGCAGCGCACCCGGGGCGCGATGGGGGCGGTCATCGACATCTTCGCGATCATCGTCACCCTCTTCGGCACCGCGATCTCGCTGGGGATCGGCGCGCTGCAGATCGGCCAGGGCTACGAGGTGCTCACGGGCGCGGGGCCGGTGACCAACACCTTCCTCGTCGCGGTCATGGCGGCCCTCACCGCGGCGTTCATCGTCTCGGCCGTCTCCGGCGTCAAGCGCGGGATCCGGGCGCTGTCGAACATCAACATGGTCGTGGCCGGGGTGCTGGCGCTGTTCGTGTTCATCGCCGGACCGACCGTGTTCCTGCTCAACTTCATCCCGGCCGGCATCATCGACTTCTTCCGTGAGCTCGGCACGATGCTCGTGCGCAACCCGAACGAGGGCCCCGAGACCGCCGAGTTCATGGCCGCCTGGACCACCTATTACTGGGCCTGGTGGGTCTCTTGGACGCCGTTCGTGGGCCTGTTCATCGCGAAGATCTCCCGCGGGCGCACCCTGCGGGAGTTCGTCACCGTGGTCATCATGGTGCCCGCCTTCGTGTGCGCGCTGTGGTTCGGCATCTTCGGCGGCACCGCGATGTACCTCGAGCTCACCGGGAACGGCATCAGCGGGGCCGGCTCCGCCGAGGCGATGCTCTTCGACATGCTCGGCAAGCTGCCGTTCGGGGCGATCACGTCGGTGCTCGCGATGATCTCGATCGTCGTGTTCTTCGTGACCTCGGCCGACTCGGCCTCGATCGTCATGGGTTCGATGAGCCAGCGCGGCAAGCCGGACCCGTCCAAGTGGGTGACGGCCGTCTGGGGCATGCTCCTCGGCGGCACCGCGGTCGCGTTGCTGCTGGCGGGTGGCCAGGACGCGCTCAACGGCCTCCAATCGCTCATGATGGTCTCGGCGCTGCCGTTCGCGATCATCGTCATCGGCATCATGATCGCCTGGGCCCGCGACCTGCACACCGACCCGTACATCCTGCGCCAGCGGTACGCGCGCACCGCGATCGCGCAGGGGGTGCGACGGGCGATCGCCGACCACGGGGACGACTTCGTGTTCGAGTCGAGCGAGGTCGATGCCGACGAGGGGGCCGGTGCCTGGCTCGACACCGGCGATCCCGCCCTGGTCGAGTGGTACCTCGAGGCCACCGGCGAACTCGCGGCCGTGGACGCCGAGGACGTGCTGCGCACGATGACACCGGGTCGCATCCAGCCCCGCGGCGAGCCGCGCCCGGAGCACACGGCCTCGGGGGAGCGGGCGATGGTCACCGCCGACCTGATCCGGCTCGAACGCCTTCGCCAGGCCGAGGAGCGTCGTCGCCGAGACAACGGGGGGTCCGGCCGGCGCGACACCTGAGGCTGGTGCGCCGGACGTAGTGCAAAGGCATCCTTGCAAAGGATCCTCTGCAAAGGTATCTTTGTGCTTATGGACGACGCAGCTTCCGTTCCCGAGCCCCCGCAGCTCGCCGCGGGCGCGCTTCGGGCCCTCGCCCATCCGCTCCGGGTGGCGATCTTCGACATCCTCAGCCAGCGTGGCCCCCAGACCGCGTCGACCCTGGCCGACCTCACGGGGGAGTCCACCGGTTCGACGAGCTATCACCTGCGGGCCCTCGCGAAGCACGGTCTCATCGTCGAGGCGCCGGGCACGGGGCGGGGCCGGGAGCGCTGGTGGCGGCGGCCCGAGGGGGCGGTCTCCTTCGTCAACCCGGAGGCGCTCGAGACCCCGGCCGGCCGCGCCGCGAGCCAGGTCGTCATGACCGAGTTCCTCAACCGTCGCCACGGCCAGCTGCTCGACTTCATCGAGCACGGCATCCGCGCCGGCGTCGACGACTGGAGCGAGGCCGCGGTCGTGAGCACCTCGACCACGCACCTGACCCTCGAGCAGCTGAGCGAGCTCACCGCCCGGCTGCAGGCGGTCGTGGACGAGTTCACCCGCGCCCACCGCGATCAGCGCGGCCCCGGCGTGCGCACCGTGACCATCCGCACGGACGCCTTCCCCCTGCCTCTCGACGGAGCCTGACATGAGCACGACGATCACCCATCGCCCCGCGCACCTCCCGGCGCCGGCCACGACCGCCGAGCGGCTCGTGCTGCGCGCGACCGTGCTGGCGCAGGACTGGGTCGGCCGCCGGATCGAGCGCCGCTCCCACCGACCCGACCTGGCCGCGGCCACCGAGCGGCGTCGGCGGATCCAGGCCGCCGGCCGCATCGGCGACCCGCGCCTCTGACGGGCGGGCCGCGGGGAGGTCACCCGGCGGCGCGGGCTCCTCGGCGCGAGCGCACCGCGACGCCGGCCACGAGGGCGAGCAGGCCCGCGAGCACCACGAGGGCCGTGGCCCCGGACGCGATCCCCGTATCGGCCAGTGGCTCGGGCCGTTCGTCGCCGCCGGGGGAGCGGTCCGAGTCGTTGGCGCCGCCTGAGTCGCTCGAGTCGCTCGAGTCGCTCGAGTCGCTCGAGCCGGCCGTCCCACTCGAGCCGTCCGCCCCCGGCCCGCCGGAACTCGTCGACCCGGCGGAGGCGTCCGAACCATCGGAGCCGGCCGACCCGCCGGAATCCGCGGAGCCGGTGGTGTCGTCGGACGCATCGGAACCATCGGCCCCGTCGGCCCCGTCGGAACCGTCGGAGGCATCGGAACCAACGGACCCGTCCGATCCGTCGGAGGCATCGGAACCGTTCGACCCGTCCGAACCGCCGTTCGACCCGTCCGAACCGCCGTCCGGGCCGTCATTCCCGTCGTCCGGGCCGTCACTCCCGTCGTCTCCGCCGTTCGGGAGCGCCTCGACGACGACCGGCTCGGCGCCCACCGTCACGTTCCCGGCGAGGTCGACCGCGCGGTAGGCGAGGGTCATGCCCGTGTCGGGAGCACGGACCGGACCGCCGGCGTTCTCCCACGTGGCTCCGGCGTCGAGGGAGTACTCGATTCGGTCCACGCCCGAGCCCTCGTCGCTCGCCGACAGGGTGACCACCCGATCGTCCACCACGGCCTCGACCCGCGGGGCGGTCGAATCGACCCGGACCGTGAGCGACTGTGCCGGCTCGCGCGCCCCGGTGCCCGCGTACCCGCGGAAGGCGACCTGGGTCGTGCCCTCCTCGAACGCGAGGGCGCCGGTGTAGTCCTGCCAGGGCCCGCCGTCGAGCTGGTACTCGATGCGGACGGCGTCGGCGGAGGAGAGGGTGAGCGTCGGCGTCTCGGCGTACCATCCCGATGCGGGCTGCTCGGGTGCGAGCCCCGCGCTCGTCGTCGGCGCGACGTAGTCCGGGTCCGTGCAGGTGACCCGGGCGTCGGCCCAGTCGGCCCGGTCGAACCAGTCGACCGCGCCGGGATCGACGGCAAGCGTGAGGGTCTCGATACCGTCGACCGGCACCACGGCGGAGACGGCCGGCCCGCCGGTCACCTCCACGCTGCTCCACAGCCGCTCCCCGTCACCGGAGACGACGAAGGTGACCGAGGGGGACTTGCCCGGCAGGTCCATCGTCGCGTCCACGCCGACGTCGGCGCTGAACACCGAGCACCGACCGGCCAGGTTGAAGCTCAGGGTCGTGGGCGCCTGCACGCCGAGTCCGCGGGCGTAGGTCACGCCGTCGATCGTGATCGGGGGAGTGACCCGGGTGGGCACGTCGGTGATCGCGGTGTCCCGGGCGACCGGCCCGAACTCGTCCACGTCGGCGACGTCGGCCTCTAGGAACGGCAGATGCGAGAGGTAGGTCGTGCCCTCGCCGGGCGGGGCCGGCGCCGGGATCTGGCCGCCGCACGTGACCCGGGCGTCGGCCCAGTCGGCCCGGTCGAACCATTCGCTCCCGTTCGGGTCGACATCGAGGGTGAGCAGGCGCACGCCGGTCACGTCGACGCCCACCTCGACCCCGCCGCTCGTGACGGAGCCGGAGGTGAACAGCTCCCGGCCGTCACCGAGCACCGTGAAGGTGACGTCGGGTGACTTCCCCGGCTGGTCCATGGTCGCGTCGATCCCGGCGACCGCGTCGAAGCGGGTGCACACGGCGCCGAGGTTGAACGTGATCCTCGAGGGGGAGTTGACGCCGAGCCCGCGCTCGTACACGGTCCCGGCCACGGTGATCGGCCTGCGCACGTGCGAGGTCGCGTCGCCGATCTCGGTATTGCGAGCCGTGGGCCCGTAGGCGTCGTCGTGGCGATCCGACACGAAGCCGATCTCCGAGAGGTAGGTGATCCCGGCCCCCGGCGGCGCCGGCAGCGGGGTCGGCGTGGGCGAATAGGCACGCACCCAGGAATAGCGCTCGAGCGCCTCCTGGGCGAGGGCCGGAAGATCCCCGCCGGGCGCCGTCCGGTAGCCGTCGTCCGGCTCGTACGGGGCGGTGCCGGCCACGAACTCGGCGGCCATCGCCCGAAAGTCCGGCGCGGTCGAGTCCTCCCCGGCGAGCTGAGCGGCCAGGTGGTCGAAATAGGCGCCCCAGCGGGCCCGGTAATAGCCGCCCGCGAGGCCGTTCCACAGCCGGTTCGCGTAGTCGTTCAGGTTGGTCGACGGGGCCGCCGGGTCGGTCCAGGACGAGACGATCGCACGGGCGCCGGCCTCCTGGGCGCCGGCACTGGCCGGAGTCGGTGCATCGACCCGGGCGGCCTCGAGCCAGCGGCCGAGGAGCTGCCCGCCGTCGGTGCCGGCGACCCGGTCGATGAGGTCGAGGTCGGCGAGCCACTGCGCGGTGAGCTCCTCGAAGTCGGCGGCGCGCCCGTCCTCGTACGCAGACCTGATGAGAGCGAGCAGCGGCCGGTCGAGGTTGGCGAGCACCTGCCTGGCCACCGCCATGAGGTCGTACCGGTAGGTCTCGCTCGCGCGGGCGCCGGCGCCCGCCGCCAGCAGCAGCGGCAGCGCCGTGGCGAATTCGTCGACGTCGTAGCGCTGCGTCCCGGGCGACCACGCGGCCGCCGTCGAGACCGTGAGCGAGGGCTGGGCGCCGAAGATCGAGTCGGCCGCCTCGCTCCACCCGTCCGCGGGCATGTCGTAGGCGGTACGCCCGAGCACCGCCCACGCGGCGCGCGCGTTCGGGTCGTCGATGCCGTAGCGCCGCTGGGCCCAGTCGGCGAACCACTCGCCCAGGTCCGCGGGCTCGTCCCGCCAGGCCAGCCCGGCCGCGAAGTCGAATGCAGCGGGGTTGTTCTCGCCGGCCTCCGGCAGGATGGCGATGCCGTCGAGCGCCGATCCGGCCCGGTCGAGGGCCTCGAAGTAGCGCTCGCCCAGCACCCCGAGGTTCGCCCCCATGGTCGTGTGCCCACCGAAGTTCCAGATGGTGCCGACGGCATAGGGCGTGCCGTGCCAGTCGGCGTCGCGGTTCGAGGAGCCGTAGCGGTCCGAGAGGCCGTCGACGATGAACATGCGACTCGTGTCGGCGCCGGCGATCACCTGCTGCGGCGGGTTGTTCTGCCAGCCGAGCAGCACCCAGATCGACGCCGGGTTCGCCTCCAGCATCGCCTCCTGCACCGCGGCGGAGGCGGCGGCGACGTCGACATCGCCCGGCCGCCCGCCCTCGTGGAGCAGGTCCGCCTTATACATCGTGGTCGGCCCGAGCAGGGAGATCGAGGCGTCGTAGAAGGTGTCGGCGACGGCGGCGAACGGGGCGCTCGTGGGGTCGAGCCAGTCCGGCCGGTCGTAGCCGCCGGCCCACCCTCCCTGGGGCACGATCCGCGCCCCGGCGACCTTCTCGGCGAAGCCGGCCGGCACGGTTCCGAAGTAGCCGGGCAGCACGGGCACCATGCCCAGGTCGCGAATGTAGTCGGCGATCTGTCGCCCGAGTGCGGCGTTCTCGTCGAGCTGTGCGCGCGTCATCGGATCGGGGCCGCCGGACATGTTCTGAAGCAGCCACCACGGCTGGTGCTCGGACTGGGGGATCCAGTCGAGGATCTCCGCCTCGCTGTAGCCGTACTCGCTCAGCAGCTCGGCATACACGGCGTCGCTGCCGACCGGCATGAACACCTCGTTCAGCCCGTGCATCGCGTAGACGTCGACGAGGCGTTGCCAGTCGGCCAGCGTGCGGTACGGCCCCGTGTAGCCGTCCTCCACGTCGTTGTTCACGAACCGGTGGGAGACGTTCGCGCTGCCGGTGAGCGGCTCGCTCGCCGGCAGCCGGTCCGGCAGGTCGAGGCTCGAGCCGTTCCACGAGACCGACTGGTGGAGCACCGCGGAGACGTAGGCGTTGAAGCCGGCCAGGAGCGTGGCCGGAGTCGTCGCGGAGATCGAGACCCGGCCGCCGGCGGCGCTCACCGTATAGGTGTCGGCAGCTCCGACATCAGCGTCATCGGGGTCGGTCACGAGCGCGAGGTCGAACTTGGCGGCGTCGGCCCCGATCCACTCTCTCAGGGCGTCGGCCGCCGGCTCGGCCCCGGCGCCCACCTGGGCTCGGGCCGGCGTGGCGGTGAGTCCGGCGCCGAGCAGAAGTCCGCCGACGACGGCGCCGATGGACGTCGTCGCGGCCGTGCGTAGCCAGGGGAACCTCGTCATGGTGTCTCGTCCGCTTCGTCGTCGGCGACGCCCGTCCTCCACGGGCTCGCACGAGTATGACACTTTGGACGCGTTCGCTCAACGAGTCGATCACAAGCGCTCACCAGCCATGTGGGGCTTCAGAGGTGCGGGGCCACCACCCGGTCGAACGATTCGGCCGTGCGGCGCGCGACGTCGGCGAACGGGGCGTTCCAGATGTCCGCGTTGAAGAGCTCCACCTCGACGTCACCCGCGTATCCGGCGGCCCGCACGGCCCGGGTGAGGAATTCGAAGTCGATCACGCCGTCGCCGGGGTAGTGGCGGGCGAGGAGCACGTCGGCGGGCAGGGGAGTGGCCCAGTCGCACACCTGATAGCTCGAGATCCGTCCAGCGGCCCGGGCGATCTGCGCCGCGATGTCCGGATCCCACCACAGGTGGAACGTGTCCACGACCACCCCGACCGCCGCCGCCGGGAACTCCTCCGCGATGTCGAGGGCCTGCCCGAGCGTGGAGACCACCGCCCGGTCCGAGGCGTACATCGGGTGCAGCGGCTCGATCGCCAACTGTACGCCGACACCCGCGGCGTGCTCGGCGAGCTCGCCGATCGCCTCGCGCACCCGCTCCCGGGCTCCGACGAGATCCCGGCTCCCCGCCGGCAGCCCGCCCGCCACGAGCACGAGCGCGGGCGCTCCGAGGGCGGCCGTCTCGTCGAGTGCGCGCCGATTGTCGTCGATCGAGGCGCGCCGGTCCGGGCCCTCGGGCGCGGTGAAGAAGCCGCCGCGACACATGCTCGAGACCCGCAGCCCGGCATCGGCCACCATCCGGGTGGCCTGGGCGAGGCCCACCTCGGCCACGGGCTCGCGCCACAGGCCGATCGAGGCGTATCCGGCGGCCGCGCTCGTCTCGAGCGCCTCCGCGAGCGTGGCGTGCTTGATCGTCGCCTGGTTGAGGGAGAGACGTGGGTGGGTCATCGCGCACCCCCGGCGGTGACCCCGTGGACGGCGAGGTAGTCGTTCCAACGCCGGGCCGCGAGCTCGGGCCGCTCGAGCGCCCCGCACGCATTGGCGAGCTCGACGATCCTCGACAGGTGCGGCAGGCTCCGGGCGCTGTGCAGCCCGCCGACCATCGAGAAGGCCTGCTGGTGCCCGTTGAGCCACGACATGAACGCGACCCCGGTCTTGTAATACATCGTGGGCGGGGCGAAGATCTGCTGGGAGAGCGCCTCGGTCGGGCCGAGGATGCGCCGGTAGGCCGCCTCGTCTCCGGCGTCGAGGGCCTGGACCGCGGCCGAGGCCGAGGGGCCGAGGGCCGCGAACGCGCCGAGCAGGGCGTCGGAATGGTCCGACCCGTCCGGACCGTCCCCGCCGATGAGGTCGACGTAGTGGTAGTCGTCGCCGGTGAACATCGTGGCGGTGGCCGGCAGCCGCCGGCGTACCGCGAGTTCGGAGGCGGCATCGAGCAGGCTCATCTTCACGCCCCGCACCTTCTCGGGCGCCGCCTCGATGATCCGCACGAGGGTGTCGGCCGCGACCCGCCAGTCGGTCGAGCCGAAGTAGCCGCGCAGGGCCGGGTCGAACGCCTCGCCGAGCCAGTGGAGCACGACGGGGGCGCCCGCGGCCGCGAGCACCTCGCCGTAGACCCGCTCGTAGTCGGCCGGCCCCTCGGCCGCGCGGGCCAGGTGCCGGCTGCTCATGAGCACGACCCCGGCACCGCAGTCCTCGGCGTGGGTGAGCTGGCGGCGGAACGCGGTCGCGACGTCGTCGAGCCCGATCACCTCGTCGGCCACGTGGTCGGTGTTCACCCCGACGACGAGCTGTCCGCCCACGCTCGCCGCCTCGGCCGCGCTGCGGCGGATGAGCTCACGGGTGGCCGCGTCGTCCAGGCCCATGTTCCGCTGGGCCGTGTCCATGGCGTCGGCCACGCCGAGGCCCCACGACCACAGGTGATGACGGAAGGCGAGGGTCGCGTCCCAGTCGATCTCGGCCGGTCGGCCGGGGGTGTTGTCCGCCCACGGCTCGGGCACGACGTGCGCGGCGGCGAAGACCGTCCGCGAGCGCAGGTCGCCGGCGGGCTTGGCGTGGCCGGCCGGTGCGGCGGCCGGCACACTCGTGACCGCGCCGGTCTCGTCGAGGAGGTGCAGGTCCGTCACAGCGTCACCTCGGGCAGGGCGATCCGGGTACCGGTGCTCGAGCTGCGCAGGCCCTCCTCGGCGAGCAGCACCCCGCGGGCGCCGGAGAGGAAGTCGTAGGGGTTCGGTCCGCCCTCGAGCACGTGCCGCAGGAACTCCTCCCACTGCACCTTGAAGCCGTTCTCGAACGTGGCGTTGTCGGGAACCTCGACCCACGTGGCGTCGTAGTCGATCGCGTCGGGCACGTCCGGGTTCCACACCGGCTGCGGCGTGGCCGTGCGCGGCTGGATCTTGCAGCCGAACAGGCCCACGACCGCCGAGCCGAGCGTGCCGTCGACCTGGAACTCCACGAGCTCGTCGCGGTTGACGCGGGTGGTCCAGCTCGAGTTGAGCTGGGCGGTGATGCCGCCCTCGAGCTCGAACACGGCGTAGGCGGCGTCGTCGGCCGTCGCGCGATACGTGGCCCCGTGCTCGTCCACGCGCTCGGGGATCTCGGTCGTGGCGTGGGCGTACACGCTCGTGACCCGGCCGAAGAGGTTCTCGAGCACGTAGTTCCAGTGGGGGAACATGTCGACGATGATGCCGCCGCCGTCCTCGCTGCGGTAGTTCCAGCTCGGCCGCTGCGCCGGGTGCCAGTCGCCCTCGAACACCCAGTACCCGAATTCGCCGCGCACGGAGAGGATCCGCCCGAAGAAGCCCGATTCCACGAGCCGGGCGAGCTTGCGTAGCCCCGGCAGGTACAGCTTGTCGTGCACCACGCCGTTCTTGACCCCGGCGGCGCGGGCGAGCCGGGCGAGCTCGAGCGCCTCGGTGAAGGTCTCGGCGGTCGGCTTCTCGGTGTAGATGTCCTTGCCCGCGGCGATCGCCTTCTTGAGCGCCGGCACGCGGGCCTTGGTCACGAGGAAGTCGGAGTAGATCTGCCAGCGCGGGTCGGCCAGCGCCGCGTCGAGGTCGGTCGTGTAGTGCTCGAGGTCGTGACGGCGCGCGAGCTCCGCCAGCTTGGACTCGGTGCGCCCCACGAGCATCGGCACGACCTGGACGCGGCTGCCGTCGGACAGTTCGACCCCGCCCTCGTCGCGGATCGCCAGGATCGATCGCAGCAGGTGCTGGCGATAGCCCATTCGGCCGGTCGCCCCGTTCATGATGATGCCGATCTCGCGCACGTGGTCCTCGTTTCGTCGTGGCGGCCGTGTGGCGGCCGGGGTGTGCTGTGTGCTCCCGTGTGGCCCTGCATGGCTTCGTTCGGCCCAGTATTCGGGCCGGTATTCGGCCCAGCATGGCGCCGCGATCGGGTAAGCGCTTTCCCGAGAGTGTAGGGATAACGGACGACGCACGCAAGCCCCGTAGGTCAGGCGCGTCGGGCGGGGGTGCTCTCGCGCAGCACGACCTCGCCCGCGATGTGGACCGGATCGGGTCGTTCGTGCTCGCCGAGGGCCAGGGTGACGGCGGCGCTGCCCATCGCCTCGAGCGGCACGCGCACCGTGGTCAGTGCCGGGGTGATGTCGCGGATGGTGGCGACGTCGTCGAAGCCGGCCACGCCGAGATCCCGGCCGGGCGCGCGGCCGGCCTCCCGCAGCGCCGTCATCGCCCCCACGGCCATGACGTCGCTCGCGGCGAAGACGAGGTCGACGTCGCCGGTCGGCTCGCGATCATCGGTGCCATCGAGGTCGTCGAGGAGGCGGCGGGCGGCGCGGTGGCCGCCGTCGCGGCTGAAGTCCTCCCGGTAGATCCGGGCGGGGCCGAAGCCGTCGATGAATCCGCGCGCACGCTCACTCGGGGTGATGAGCCCGGCCGGGCCGGTGAGCACGGCGGCCCGGCGGTATCCGAGGCCGTGCAGCGCCCGGCCGAGGTCGCGTGCCCCCGCATGGTTGGCGAGGCGGACGGAGGGGAAGTCGATCGTCGACTCGGCGATGAGCACGACCCGGCCGCCGGTGTCGGCGAAGTGGCGCAGCTCGGCCTCGAGCGCGGCGTCCGCCGCCGGGTCCGTGGGGCGGGAACCGGCGAGCAGGAGCGCGCGGGGCCGATGGCCGCGCAGGGCGTGCACGGTGCTCAGCTCCCGGGCCGGATCGCGGTCCGTGACCGAGATGGTCACGACGAGGCCGGCCTCGTCGGCCTCGTCGGCGGCGCTCATCGCGCCGGCGGCGATGGCGGCGAAGTAGGGGTCGACGATGTCGGCGACCACGAGCCCGATGCTGTTCGACCGGCCACGCGCCACGGCCTGGGCCGAGAGGTTCGGGGTGTACTGCAGGTCCCGCGCCGCGGCGAGCACCCGGTCGCGGTAGGTCGCCGCAACCTTGCGCTCGCTGCCGTTGAGCACGCGCGAGGCGGTCGCCAACGACACGCCGGCCGCCCGGGCCACGTCGTGAAGCGTCACCGATCTCGCCATCTCTGTCCTCCTGCAGCGAAGGATAGCGGCACGGCCGGGGCCCGCGGCTTGCGGACCCCGGCCCGGGCGAGCGGCCTCAGCGGAGCCAGCGGTGCCGGCGCACGAGGGGCGTGCGCGCCCACCAGCGTCCCGCGCCCCACGTGTCGCCGGCGAGCGTGACGGCGGGGATGATGAGCAGCAGGGCCTCGTGCCAGTGGGAGTCGACGATCGGGTTGGTCGATCCCCGGACCAGGTCGCCGTCGACGACCGCGGTGGCGGCCGGCAGATCGGCCATGAACATGAAGAGCATGAGCAGGGTGCCCGTCACCGCCGCGATCCGCAGGCCGGCCCCCGCGATGAGCGCGATTCCGATGGCGGCCAGACCCACCATGAACAATGCGTCACCGAAGGGGTTGGCGAAGATGCCGAAGAATCCGGCGAAGGGTCCGTCGATTCCGGAGATGTATCCCTGGGCGGGAGTGCCGCCGTTGATCCAGGCGCCGGCCGCCGGCGTCGAATATCCGAGCCCGAACAGCTTGTCGAGGAATGCCCACAGGAATGTGAAGCCGATGACGACGCGGGCGAGGGCGAGCACCCTGCGAACGCCCGCGCGGGTGACGATCTCATCCTGGGTCCGCGGCGCCGTGGCGGGGACCGGGCGAGTGGTGGTGCTCATCATTGCCTCCTGGTTGGTCCGGATTTCGGATATGACCATCCTTGCAGCCTGCCGCCACATTTCCTCGGGTCCTTGGTCCCGTTCGAAAAGGGTTGACGAGTGACATTCTTCACGAAGTCGAAGGCGATGTTCGATATGTTCCTCGACCGCGGAATTCTCGCATTCAAGAATGTCGAGCTCAAGATGATTGTGCGACCCCATCCGTCTGCGGGTTCGCCGGCGGGGCCGGTCGGGGCCGCGCGCGACCGGCCGGCCGGCCGGTGGTGATCTCGACGGGGCTCGCCCCCTGGACTCCCGGGCGCGGCCGCGTAGCCTGGAGAGGCAGCAAGGCCGGGAGGCCAGGAGGCCAGGAGGCCGGGAGGTCGTCATGACGAACGTGGCACGCCAGCTCATCGAGTCCCACCTGCTCTCGGGTGAGATGACGCCCGGGCAGGAGATCGGACTGCGCATCGACCAGACCCTCACGCAGGATGCCACCGGCACCCTCGTGATGCTCGAACTCGAGGCGATGGGGCTCGATCGAGCGCGCACCGAGGTATCCGTGCAGTACGTCGACCACAACCTGTTGCAGACCGACGCCAAGAACGCCGAGGACCACCTGTTCCTGCGCTCGGCCGCCCGCCGGTGGGGCCTGTGGTTCTCCCAGGCGGGCAACGGAGTCTCGCATCCGGCGCACATGCAGCACTTCGGGCGCCCGGGGGCGACCATGGTGGGCTCCGACTCGCACACCCCGGCCGCCGGGTCGCTGGGCATGCTGGCCATCGGGGTCGGGGGCCTCGAGGTGGCGATGGCGATCGCGGGCGAGCCGCTGTACCTCGTCATGCCCGAGATCTGGGGCGTGCGCCTCACCGGAGAACTCCCGCCGTGGGTCAGCGCCAAGGACGTCATCCTGGAGATGCTGCGACGCCACGGTGTCTCCGGTGGGAGGAACCGCATCATCGAGTACCACGGCCCGGGTCTGTCGCAGTTGAGCGCGATGGACCGCCACGTCATCGCCAACATGGGGGCCGAACTCGGCGCCACCACGACGGTCTTCCCGGCGGACGAGGCCGTGCGATCGTTCCTGCGCGCCCACGGCCGCGAGGACGACTTCACCGAGCTCCTCGCGGCCGACGCCGACGATCCGGCCACGTGGGACCGCACCGACGAGATCGATCTGGGCACCCTCGAACCGCTCGTGGCCGCGCCGTCCTCACCGGGCAACGTGCAGACCGTGCGGGCGGCCGCCGGGCGAGAGATCTCCCAGGTCGTCGTGGGATCCTCGGCCAATCCCGGCCTGCGCGACTTCGGGATGGTCGCGGCGATGCTCGCGGGCCGGCGCACCGCGCCCGGGCTGAGCTTCGACGTCAATCCGACCTCCCGGAACATGCTGCAGGACCTCACCCGGATGGGGGCCACCTTCGACCTCATCGGCGCCGGCGCCCGCCTCCATCAGGCCGGCTGCATGGGCTGCATCGGGATGGGCCAGGCCCCCGCGACCGGCACGAACTCGCTGCGGACGATGCCGCGCAACTTCCCCGGCCGGTCCGGCACGAGCGACGACTCGGTCTGGCTCTGCTCCCCGGAGACGGCCGCCGCCTCCGGCCTGACCGGCGTCATCACCGACCCGCGCGACTGGGCCGAGACGGCCGGAATGGCCTACCCGACCATCGAGCTGCCCGATCACGCCACAGTCAACCGCGCGATGCTCGAGGAGCCGCTGCCACCCGCGGAGGCGGCGGCGATCGAGCTGGTCAAGGGCGAGAACATCGCGACGCTGCCCGACCTCACACCGATGCCGCAGCACCTGGCCGGCCCGGTGATGATCAAGCTCGGCGACGACGTCTCGACCGACGAGATCAGTCCGGCCGGGGCCCGGGCGCTCCCGTTCCGCTCGAATATCCCCAAGCTCGCGGACTTCGTGTTCGACGCGATCGATCCCGACTACTCGGTGCGGGCCGCCGCGCACGACGGCCCGCACGTGATCGTCGGCGGGGAGAACTACGGACAGGGCTCCTCCCGCGAACACGCGGCCATCGCCCCGTACTACCTCGGGCTGCGGCTGGTCCTCGCGAAGTCCTTCGCGCGGATCCACTGGCAGAACCTCGTCAACTTCGGAATCCTGCCGCTGGAGTTCACGGATCCGGGGGACTACGACTCCGTCGCCGCCGGCGACGAGCTGCGCCTGAGCGACGTGCCCGACACTCTCGGCGGGCACCACGAGCTCACGGTGCACAACGCCACCCGCGACGAGGACTACCCTGCGCGGCACCGGCTCTCCGCGCGGCAGGTGGAGATGGTGCTCGCCGGCGGGCTCATCCCGTTGCTACGCACGACCTGAGGCCGTGTCGGCGGGCGCCCGCGCCCCGGAGAGGGGACGTCGGATCTGTGGTCGGATCTGCGCGAGCGTGACTGATATCGATCATGGGATGGCGCAGAGTGTGCACTTCTGGGTACTCTGTGTAGGTCCCTGTGCACTTCCGCTGCTGTGAGGTCGCGCCGTTCCGAGGAAGGAAACCGCTCGCACATGTCACTCCTCCACCCATCAGGTGCCCGTCCGGGCCGCTCGTGGGCGTGGGCCACGCGCCCGCTCGCCGGGCTCGGTGCGGCCGCCCTGCTCGCCGCCGGTGTCGTGACCGGCGCCGATCCCGCTCGGGCCGACTCCGCACCGGCCGAGGTCGGACCGGCCGACTCCGCGGCCGCGGCGATCCCGGGCTCCCAGATCTTCCCGGGCAACGACGGCCGGCCCCACGAGGTCACGTTCGACTCCCACTCCTTCATGGTCGACGGCGAACGCCTGAACGTCTGGTCCGGAGAGTTCCACTACTGGCGACTGCCGAGCCCGGAGCACTGGCGTGACCTCTTCCAGAAGGTCCGCGCGAACGGCTTCAACGCGGTCTCCCTCTACTTCTTCTGGGGATACCACCAGACCACCTCCGGCGGGGAGTTCGACTTCTCCGGCGTCAAGGACATCGACCGACTCCTCTCGATGGCGGCCGAGGAGGGTCTGTACGTCATCGCGCGCCCCGGCCCCTACGTCAACGCGGAGATCTCGATGGGCGGCCTGCCGGCCTATCTGACGAACACCCCGAACGACGGCGGCAACCCCGGACTGCGCACGAACGCGAACCTCGAGGACTCCCTCGACTGGATCGAGGCCTTCGACGAGATCGCCGCGACCCACCAGGTGACCGACGGCGGCGGCTCGATCCTGCTGTATCAGGTCGAGAACGAGATGCTCGACGAGAATCCCAAGCGCGTGGAGTTCATGGCCGAGCTCACGAAGCAGGTCCGCGCCGACGGCATCACCGTGCCCGTCTTCCACAACGACTACGGCATGGGCGGGCGGTACAACCCCGCCAAGCCGGGCGCGGCCCAGGACATGGGCCTGGACTTCTACGCCTACGACAACTATCCGCTGGGCTTCACCTGCTCGGCCGGACGACGCGGCCTGTCCGACTTCGAGGCCGGGCTGCGCACCATCACGACCGAGGGGCCGAACTTCATCACCGAGGCCCAGGGCGGCGCGTTCACCCCGTGGGGAGCGGACTTCACCTTCGACCGGTGCTACGAGTTCACCGACCCGAGCTTCGTGCGCCAGTACGGCGTGAACAACATCGCCAACGGCGTCACCGCGTTCAACTACTACATGGCCTTCGGCGGCACGAACTGGGGCTGGACCGGTTCCCCGTCGTCGGGATACACCTCCTACGACTACGGCGCGGCGCTGACCGAGGACCGCCAGCTCACCGACAAGTTCACCGCCCAGCGCGAGCTCGGCTACTTCATCGAGGCCGTGCCGCAGCTCACGTCGATGAGCCCGGCGGCCGACCCGGCGGTGGACGTCGCCGCCGGTGCCCCGGTGAACGCCTACGAGCGCCGGGCCACCGAGGACCTCGACACCTCGGTCACCGGCCTGGGCACCCAGTTCCTCGGCTTCCGCCTGAACGACTCGAACAACACGACCGAGACGACCTTCACCACCTCGATCGACCTGAACGAGGGCGAGCGGGCGGCCTCGACCGAGGTCGTCAACGACGCCGATCCCCGCGTGGTCTACACCGGCACGTGGTCCCACGATGCCGGGAAGGACTGGACCTCCGGATCGGTCGAGGCCGACGAGTCCTACGGCATGGCCGGGGACGCCGCGGCCGAGCTGACGTTCACGGGCTCGAAGATCGCGCTCATCTCCTCGAGGTCGAACAACCACGGCTACGCCGACGTCTTCATCGACGGCGACCTGGTGGGCGAGACGAACACGTGCATCGCCTCGAACGACTACACGTCCGAGTACCAGGTCACCTCGTTCGTCTCCGACGAGCTCGATCCCCGCGTCGAACACACGATCAAGGTGGTCTCCCGCGGCGAGATCGGCTGCCCCGACGGCAACGTCGAGCCCGGCATCAACATCTCCGTCGACGCGTTCGAGATCACCCCCGCGAAGTTCACGGTCGACGACACCCAGGCGGACATCCTCGAGTACTCGGGAGACGGCTGGGAGAGCGCCGACTGCGAGACGAAGAACTGGGCCTGCGGGAACCACCTCGGCACCGAGACGTTCTCGGACGTCACCGGGGACTACGTCGAGTACTCGTTCACGGGAACGGGCATCCAGGTCATCGCGCCGCAGTCGATCAACCACGGCTACGGCGAGGTCTCGATCGACGGCGAGGTCGTGGACAGGACGAACACGTTCAACGGCCCCCAGAACGCCTCCAAGCAGGTCGTCGCCTTCGAGCGGGCCGGCCTGAGCGAGGGCGAGCACACGATCCGGATCACCGTGACCGGGGAGAAGGACCCCGGCTCGCAGGGCACGTTCGTCTCGATCGACGCGTTCAACGTGCTCACCGGCGACGAGGAGTCCGAGGCCCCCGGTGCCGGCGAGGCCCCCTACTTCGAGCGGATCCCGCAGCAGGAGGGCACCCACCTCACCCTGCACGGGCGCGACGCCCTGGCGATCGTCGCCGACTACCGCGTCGGCGAGCACGAGCTCTACTACACGACCTCCCAGCCGGTCGGGAACATCCCCACGGCCGGCGGCCGCCTGCTCACCCTCGACGGCTACGCCGGCGACGACGGCGAGACCGTGCTCCACTACGCCGCCCGACCCGAGGTCACCACCCTCGAGGGCGGTGAGCCCCAGGTCACCTGGAACGAGGCCGACGGCACCCTCCGGCTCAACTACACCCACGCCGCGGCGCTCTATCGCATCGCGGCCGAGGGCACGGACGAACCGCTGCTGCTGCGCGTGACCGACCGCGACGAGATGGGCGGCATGTGGCAGGTCTCGGGAGCCCGCGGCGACGGCAACGCCACCGTGGAGGTGTTCGGCGCGCACCTCGTGCGCACGGTCACCTTCGACGGGGAGGTCGCGCATCTGACCGGCTCGATGACCGCTGCCGGCGACGTGGAGGTCTACGTGCCCGAGGGGATCACCTCGGTCACGTGGAACGGCGCGGAACTCGCCGGCGCCGGCGCGGGCGAGGGTGGCGCGCTCACCGGCGGGGTGCCCGGGCCCGAGCCCGTCGACACCCCCGTGCTCGAGACCTGGCGCGTCGCCGAGGAGAATCCCGAGGCGGCCGTCGCATTCGACGACTCGGACTGGATCATCGCGGACGCCGCCGCGCCCCTCAACCCCCAGCAGGGTCCCGGACCCGACACAGGGGTGGTGCTCGACTCGAACTTCTACCACTTCTTCGAGGGCGACGTCTGGTACCGGGCGCACTACACCGCCGGCACCTCGGAGACGATCACGCTCAACGGGAACGGTGCCACGGGCGGACCCGGTCACGGGCGCAACTCCGCCTCCATGCTCGTGTGGATCAACGGCGAGTACGCCGGTGCGGCCATGGCCGAGGGCCGGGACAAGACCTTCGACGTTCCCGACGGGGCGGTCACCCCGGGCGAGGACGTGGTGGTCTCGGTGCTCGTGCGCAACCAGGGCCAGAACCTGGACTGGAGTGACAACGGCCTCTCCAAGCAGAACCGCGGGCTCTGGAACGCGCGCCTGAACAACGACGGACCGGTCACCTGGAAGATCCAGGGGGCCCGCGACGTCGACGATCCGATCGACAGCGCGCGCACGCTGTACAACAACGGCGGCCTCTACGGCGAGCGGGCGGGCTGGTACCTGCCCGGGTACGACGACGAGGCGTGGGCGCAGACCACGACGCTGCACGCGAGCAAGCCGGGCGTGGCCTGGTATCGGACCTCCTTCGAGCTCGACGTGCCGGCCGGGCAGGACACCTCCTTCGCCCTCGACGTGAACGCCACCGACTTCGGTCCGACGTTCGCCCAGCGCACCGACGCCTCGCGCACGGTCATGTTCGTCAACGGCTGGAACATCGGCACGTGGGTGGGCTACGTGGGCCCGCAGTCCCGGTTCACCATCCCCTCCGGATTCCTCGACATGACCGGGGAGAACGAGATCGCCATCGCCGTCACGGCGGAGGCCACCGGGGCCGGTCCGGACTCGATCGACCTCGTACAGGTCGGGAACATGACCGGCGGGATGCCGGCGGTCGAGAACGCGGCGCCCGAGCTCGCGGCCTACGAGCTCGCAGCCGACCTCACCGCCGACGACCGGACGGCGACCGCCCGGGTGAGCGGATCCCTGATCGTTCCCGAACTCGCCGGCGACGCGCTCACGGGCGTCGTGGTCGACTGGGGCGAGGGCACCGAGTCCGAGGCGCTCGCGCCCGAGTCCTTCGCCGCCGTCCACGACTACACGGCCGACGGCGACTACACGGTCACCGCCACGGCCACAGAACTCGTCGGCGGGGCGCACCTCGCCCAGCGCACCTTCACGGTGATCGTGGAGGACGGGAGGATCGTCGTCGGCGACGGCGGCACCGACGCCGGCGGTGACACGGACGCCGGCGGTGACACGGACACCGGCGGTGACACGGACACCGGCGGTGACACGGACACCGGCGGTGACACGGACACCGGCGGTGACACCGACTCGGGGGGTGACACGGACGCCGGTGGTGACACCGACTCGGGTGGTGACACGGACGCCGGTGGTGACACCGACGGTTCGGATGGCTCGGACGGTTCCGACGCGGATAGTTCGGCTGGTTCCGACGGGTCTGACGGGTCGGACGGCTCCGATGGCTCCGACGCCGGCAGCACGGGTGGGTCCGACGGGTCGGACGGCTCCGATGGTTCCGACGCCGGCAGCTCTGGCGGTTCCGATGGTTCCGACACCGGCAGCTCTGGCGGGGCCGATGGTTCCGACACCGGCAGCTCTGGCGGGGCCGATGGTTCCGACGCGGGCAGGTCTGGCGGTTCCGACGCGGGCAGCTCTGGCAGCGCGGACGGGCCGGGTGGTTCCGGCGGCCTGCCCTCGACCGGCGTCGGGCTCGGCGCGCTCGGCCTCATGGCGGGACTGCTCGCGGCCGGCCTCCTGCTCGTGCAGCGACGCCGGACCCGGATCGCCCGCGACTGAGGCGCCGGACGGGTCGGCACCCGACCCACGCAACCGACGACGGCCGCGACCCTCCCACGGGAGGGGAGCGGCCGTCGTCCATGATCGGGGCCGATGTCGGAGGCCTCGGCGTACGATGACAATCGTGCGGGGCGGCCACCGGGGCCGGGCCGCACGGGCGAAGGAGGCCACGATGTCCGAGGAGTCCGGCAGCGGAACAGTGATCGTCGGAGCGGGGCTGGCGGCCGCGCACGTCGCATCGACCCTCACCGGCGGCGGCTACACCGGGCCGATCACGCTCATCGGCGACGAGGGGGAGCGGCCCTACGAGCGCCCGCCGCTGTCGAAGGAGGCGCTCCAGGGCACCGCCGACTATGCCGACGCCTACGTCCACGACGAGGCCTGGTACCGGGAGGCCGGGATCGCGCTGCACCTGGACGACGCCGCGGTCGCGATCGATCGCGCCGCCCGCACCGTCCGGCTGACCTCGGGTGCCACCGTGGGTTACGGACGGCTCGTGCTCGCCACGGGGGCCCACGCCCGCGCGCTGCCCGTCCCCGGCGCCGACGCCGACGGCGTGTTCATGTTGCGGCGGATGGCCGACTCGAAGCGCCTGCGGGACGTGCTGACGACGGGTGCCCGGGTCGTCATCGTCGGCGGCGGCTGGATCGGGCTCGAGGTCGCGGCCGCGGCGGTGCTCGCCGGCGCGTCCGTCACCGTGCTCGAGGCCGGCGAGGCTCCGCTCGGCCGGATCCTCGGGTCCGTGCTCGGCGATCACTTCGCCGGCCTGCACCGCGCCCACGGCGTGGACCTGCGCACCCGGGCGAGCGTCGTGGAGATCGTCACCACCGAGGGCCGGGCCACGGGCGTGCGCCTCGACTCGGGTGAGGAACTGCCCGCGGACGTCGTGCTCGTGGGAATCGGCGCCGTGCCGAACACGGAGCTCGCCTCCGCCGCCGGTCTCGACGTCGACGGCGGCGTGCTGACCGACGAGCACCTGGTCACGAGCGATCCGGCCGTGCTCGCGATCGGCGACGTGGCCAACGCCCACAACAGCCTGCGCGGGGAGCGCCTGCGCGTCGAGCACTGGGACAACGCGATCCGGCACGGCACCCTCGCCGGCAGGGTCATCCTCGGCGAGAACGCGGCCTACGACTGGCAGCCGTATTTCTTCACCGACCAGTACAACCTCGGCATGGAGTACGTGGGCCTGGGGAGCGGCAGCGACGTCCTCGTGGTCCGCGGGGACCTCACCGCGGCCGAGGCGGCGGGGGAGTTCATCGCGTTCTGGCTGCGAGAGGGCGTCGTCACCGCGGCGATGAACGTGAACATCTGGGACGTGAACGACGACCTGCGGGCGCTCATCGGGCGACGGATCGAGCCCGGCCGGCTCGCCGACGACGGCATCGGCCTCGCCGACCTGGCCTGACCCGCCTGGCCCGACCGGGCCCGGCCCACCGGGGCCGGCCCACCTGGCCGGAGCCGGCGCCTGAGCGGACGGCGGCGGGCGGACGGCGGCCGGTCAGCGCGTGGATCGGATGCTCAGGCCGGGCTTGCGCCGATGCACCGAGAGGTAGCGCAATCCGTCCGGGCCGGCCTCGATGGAACGCTGCGAGCGGCGGGGAAGCCACACGAGGCCGCCCGGGCCGAGGGGCACCACGTCGCGCTCGGTGACGATCCTGCCCGAACCGGCGATCACGTGCAGGAGCACGTCGAGGTCGGGGCCGGCGTGGGTGGCGATCCTGCCCTCCGGCGCGATCGCGATGACGTTGGCGTCCAGGTCGCGTTCGGCCACGTCGAGCCGCCAGACCGCCCCGAACAGGTCCGCCTCCGCCGTGGGCCCGGCCAGGTCGGCGGTATCGGCCAGCAGCCGCGGCAGCGGCGTGGCCGCGAGCCTCGTGATCCGGATCCGCCATTCGGGGGCCTCGTCCAGATACTCCCAGTCGTAGCCGCGCGGATACTCGCGTTCGAACAGTCCGCGCAGCGGAACGGGATCGTGATCGTTGACGAGGACGAACGACTCCTGCACCGCGAGCGCATCGAACGTGGCGAGGATGGTCGAGTGCCGCTCGGCGTGGGGGATCACGCGGGCGTCGAGCTCGTAGGAGGTCATTCGTGCTCCGATTCTGCGGTGGCCGGCGGGTGGCTCCATCATGCCCGTCCGCGACGGGGCGCGGGCCGGACGGCGCGCGGGCCGGCGAGGCTCGCCTACGATGGGGGCATGTCTTCGCAGGTGTGCAGGCGTCAGGTTCTCGCGGGTGCCGGAGTGATCGCGGGCGTGACCCTGCTCGGGGCGTGCAGCGGCGAATCGACGGCGCTCGAGCCGGGGATCGTGCTCACGCCCCTGGCGGACGTGCCCGTCGGGGGATCCGTCACGGTGACGCCCGAAGGGGGCTCGCCGATCGTCGTGGGCCGTCCGTCCGAGGGCACCGTCGTGGCCGTGAGTGCGATCTGCACCCACCAGGGCTGCGAGGTGGCCCCGATCGACGGGGAACCGCAGGTCCTCATGTGCCCGTGCCACCATTCGGAGTTCGAGACCTTCACCGGCGACGTCCTCGAGGGGCCAGCGGTCGACCCGCTGCCGGAGATCACGGTCGCCGTCACCGGCGGGAACGTCGTGACCGCCTGAGCGGCGCGGGTCGTACAGTGAACCCGGGGCGGCACGGCTGTGCCGGCCCGAGTAGAATGACGAAGGAGCGCACATGAGCCAGTTTCAGCCACCCGCGGGCCCGCAGGGGGAACCGCCGTTCGGGTCGGCCGGTGGGTTCGGGGAGTCCGCGCCCGCGCCCGGCGGCTACACCGGACAGGTTCCGCCGAGCGTGCCGAGCGCCGCGGCGCCCGGGCACTATCAGCAGGCAGACCACTACCAGCAGTACCCCCAGCAGCAGTACCAGCAGCCCGAGCAATACCAGCAGGGCCAGCAATACCAGCAGGGCCAGCAGTATCAGCAGAGTCAGCAGTATCAGCAGGGCGCCGGATATCCCGCGTATCAGCCGGCGGCCCCGAGCGGCCCGTCGCTGTTCGAGGACCCGGTGCGACTCGGCAAGGCCGCCTGGCTCGCCGTCGCCGTGTTCTCGGGCCTCGTCGCGCTGGCCGCGGTGCTCAGCGCGATCGCGAACTTCTCGCTCGGCGGCCTCTACGGGGGCGCGAGCAACGTGCTCAGTGGGATCGCGGTGCTCCTCAAGGGTGTGTCCCTGGCGGCGGTGGTCGCCACGGTGGGCAGGCTCGCGATCGACTTCTTCGTGGGCGCGGCCCTCGACCGGGCCGACCGGGCCGCCGACCGGACCGACTGAGGCCGGGCCCGGCCGGGCGGGGAGGCTGGCCCGCCGGGGCTCGCGTGCGGCACGATAGCGGCATGGAACCAGTAGCCGAGCCCGACCGCAGCGTCACGGCGACGGACCCTCGGCCGCCGCGCTGGATGCGCCGCAGCACCCTGCTCCTGCTCATCGTGCTCGCGATCCTCGCGCTCGGGCTCGTGCTCTACTTCCTGCTCCCGGCCGGATGGGCCCGCGTCGTCGGTTCGATGACCCACGGCACGGCGGCCTCGTGGCACGGGGTCGGATTCGGGATCGTGTTCACCCTGGCCGCCGTGGCCACGGCGGCGCTCGCCCTGCGCAGCCGGCACCGCCCGGAACGGCGCGGCCTCGTGATCGGGCTCGTGGTCGCGACCGCCGTGCTCGCGGCACCCAACCTGCTCACCCTGCTGATCGCGACCGGGCTCACCGCGCCGCTCGCCCGGGCCGACGTCGTGCTGCGCATCACCGCGCCCGGCTTCACCGTCGGCACCCTCGTGGGCGTCGTCGTCGCGGCCCTCCTCGCCGCGGGCGGCCGCTACCTGTGGGTGAATCGCGGCCGGTCCGAGGCGAGCACGGACGGCGCGTGAGCGCCGGGTCCCGGCCCGGATCGCGAGCCGGTTACCCTGGGGTCATGGCAAGCCCCGCGACCGACCGACGGCACCTGCCACGGCGCCGCCGGTCGCGCGCCCGGCCGGCGAGGCGGCGCCCGGGCGCGACCCTCGCCCTGCTCACCGGCATGGCCCTCCTCGTGGCGGGCTGTTCGGGCGGGGTCACGCTCGACCCCGAACCGGGGGTGAGCCACGCGGTCCGCAGCATCTCGGTCACCCACGAACCAGAGTCCGAACGGATCTCGGGCAGCGATCCGGCCGAGCTCGCCCTCGCCGCGTCCCAGTCCTACTTCGAGGCCGCGCAGGTCGTGGTGCTCGCCCCGGTCGACGAGCCCGGGGCCATCCTGCGTGCCGCCTCGATCGGAGCGGTCGCCGGAGTGCCGGTGCTGCTCACCCCGCCGCCGGGTGAATCCACGACGCCGTCCGACACCGCCACCCCGGGGGAACTCAACACCGAACTCGTGCGGCTGGGCACCCGGGCGGTGCTGACCGTCGGGGCCGTGAGCCTCGCGGACGTGGACACGACCGCGCTCATCGTCGCGCCCGACCCCGGCGACGACGAGGCCCTCGGCGCCCTTCTCGGACGCGAGGTGACCTCCGTGGCGCCACCCGAGCCCGAGGACGCCGTCCAGGCGCTCGCGCGTCTCGGCGAGGACGAGGTGTTCGCCGCCCCGGAGGCCGGCGCCGGCCCGGACGCCTACGGGTCGATGCCCGAGACACTCGCCGCCGAGCCGCTCGCGGGGGCCGTCGTCATCACCCGGGACGAGCCGGTCCTCGTGGCGGCCGCGGGCACGGCGGCCGGGGCCGGCGCCCGGCTGCTCGTGGGCAGCGAACCACTGCGCGGCGACGCCGACCTCATCGGCGCGCTGGGCGAATCGGCGGTCACGAGCCTCGTCGCCCTGGGGACGTGGTCGATGCCGCGCGCGGAGCTCGACGTGGTGCTGGACGCCGTCCGCACGGGCGTGCAACTCCCCGGCGGCGGACAGCTGATCTTCGGATCCGGGGACTCGTCGATCCGCTACGTGAGCCTCTACGGCAGCATCCAGACCGACAAGCTCGGCACCCTCGGCGCGCAGGACGCCGCGGCCACGATGACCCGGGTCATCGGCGACGCGGCGGCCTACACCGCCGCCTGGGACGACCAGGTCGTGCCGGCCGTGGAGATCCTCGTGACCGTGGCGAGCGAGGAGCCCGGGACCCACGGAAAGTACAGCCATATGTGGCCCGCCGCCGACATCGAGCCGTGGATCGAGCGGGCCGAGCAGGCCGGAGTGCTCGTGCTGCTCGCATTCCAGCCGGGACGATACTCGTTCCTGGACCAGGTCCGCGAATACGAGACCCTGCTCGCCCACCCGAACGTGGGCGTGCGGCTCGAGCCGGGCTGGCGGTACGAGACCGACGCGCGGGCCCGCGACCGGGAGGGGTCGGTCGACGCCGGCGAGGTGAACGACCTCATCTCCTACCTGAGCGCCTTCGTGGCCGCCCACGACCTGCCCCAGAAGCTCGTGAGCGTGAGCGAGTCCACCGCCGGGCAGGTGCGCCACCGGGGGATCCTCATCACCGACGACCCGCGGATCCCCGTCCTCATCAACGTCGACGTCGGCGGCGACGCCGAGGCGCGCGGCAAGGGCTGGCGGTCCGTCCGCGCGGATGCCCCCGCCGGCCTGGCCTGGGGGGTCACGATCCCCGCGAAGTCCGACCCCCCGGTCGGTCCGGCCGAGGTCGCCGACCTGCTCTCGCCCGTGCCCGACTGGGTGAGCCGGCGATGACCGCGCCATCCGCCCCCGAGGGGAAGGCCGGCAAGAACGGCACCGACGGCAAGAACGGCAAGAACGGCACCGACGTCCCCGCGGAGGCCGAGCAGCACAGCTGGTGGGTGCGGCTGCACCCGTGGGCCCGGCGCTCGATCCGGGCGAGCATCGCCTTCGTCGTCACGGGCCTCGTGGCGGTCGTGGGCGGGGTGCTCACGGCCGACCACGAGGGCTCGCTCGGGCCCCACATCGCCGAGTACTCGATGACGCTCAACCACGAGATCACAGTGAACATGGGCCCGCTCGGATCGCTCATCCTCGACTCCCCGCTCCCGCTCGGCCTCGGTGTCGACGTGCTCGTCGAGCGGATCCCCGACGAGCTCTCGATCGGCGGGGAGGAGGTGCCCGCCGGCCCGGGGGACGCGATCGCGGGGCTCACCGAGGACCTGAACAGCTACGTGCAGTTCTTCACCGACCCGGCCACGACGATCCGCACCGCCGCGTTCGGGCTCGCCTCGAACGCGGTGCTGCGCACGTTCCTCTACTGGTCGATCCTGCTCACGGTCATCATGCTCAGCCGACTGACGGCGCACGGCCTGTTCCGCAACGCCGTCGCCTCGGCCTGGCGTCGCCCCGACATCCGGGCCGTGACCATCGGCCTCGTCCTCGCCCTGGCCGTCGCGCCGGCGGTCTCGGTGACGAAGGGTTCCGCCGGCGTGGGGCACACGTCCTCGGTCCTCGCGAACACGCCGCTGGCCGACGCCCGGATCACCGGCCGGCTCGGCGAGCTGATCGACCACTACGGGCAGGTCGTCATCGACGCGATCAACAAGAATTCGGAGTTCTACGACGTGGTCGAGGCGAACCTGCGCGACGCCTACGCCGCCGATTCCGCCCCGCACGCCCCGCGGACCCCGCCGCTGCCGGCTCCGACGATGAGCCCGGACGCGAGCCCGGCACCCGGAGACGGAGCCTCCGAGGCCACCTCGAGGGCGGCGGCGTCGCCCACCGCCACGCCGGAGCCCACGGGCGACGACCTCGGCGGTCCCACGGGCGCCGCCGACGGCAGCGGGGACGGCGACCGGACCGGTGACGAGGAGACGCCGCCGGGCACGGCCGGGCCGGACGGGAACCGCGCCGTGGACGAGGAGGACGTCGCCACGATCGTCATCGTCTCCGACCTGCACTGCAACGTGGGGATGGGCAAGGTCATCGGAGCCGCCGCCCAGGAGGCGGAGGCCGACCTCATCGTCAACCTCGGGGACACGGTCATGGGCGGCACCGCCGTCGAGGCGATCTGTGTCAACGCCTTCGCCGACGGCTTCGGGGACCTGCCGGTGGTCGTGGCCGACGGCAACCACGACTCGGACGTGACGGCCGACCAGGAACGCGGCCACGGATGGACCGTGCTCGACGGCAAGCCGGTCGTGATCGAGGGGATCCGCTTCCTCGGCGACACGGACCCCACCCTCACCTCCCTCGGCGCGCCGACCCGCCAGGTGGGGCCGGAGACGATCCCGGAGATCGGCGACCGGCTCCGCGACGAGGCGTGCGAGCTGGCGGCGGGCGGCGACCCGGTCGACATGCTCCTCATGCACAACCCCCGGGGCACGGAGGCCGCGCTCAAGAGCGGCTGCGTGCCGCTGGCCCTCGCGGGCCACTACCACCGCCGGATCGGACCGTGGCAGCGGGGGCTCGGCGTGCAGTACGTCAGCTCGTCCTCGGGCGGGGCCACGTACAAGGTGCCCACGATCGGACCCCTGAACGCGCCCGCGACGATCACGGTGATGCGCTGGGACCGTGCCACCCACACGCCCCTGAGCTTCCGCACGATCATCGCCGACCCGGATCAGAGCGTCGACCTGTCCCCGTGGTTCGCCTTCCCCGCCCGGCCCGACCACGAGGTCGAACTCGAGTGGCCGGCCCCCGGGCAGGGTCCGTGGAGCTGAGCGGGGCGGACTAGGCTGACCGGACAGGGCCCGCCCCGGGGCCGACAGGAGAGGAACCGCGAGTGAGCGACACACACCCGAGCCCCGCGACGGCCGGCCCGCTGGACCCGATCGACGACCAGGTCCCCACCCGGGCGCCGGGCGGCCGGGAGTTCGGCTGGGTTGCCCTCATCACCGGGCTCCTGGGCCTGTGGGCCTCGGCCTCGCTGGCGATCGACTACATCAACCGGCTCGTGTTCGGCCAGGACTACGTCGCCGCCTGCGACATCAACCCGATGATCGGCTGCGGCCTGTTCCTCGACAGCGACGCGGCCTCGGCCTTCGCGATCCCCAACGTCGTCGTCGGGGTGGCCGCCTTCCCGGTGGTGATCACGCTCGCGATGCTGCTGCTCAGCCGGGTCGAACTGCCCCGGTGGATCTGGCGTGGCGCCGTGGTCGGCGGACTCTTCGGGATCGGGTTCGTGACCTGGCTGCAGTATCAGGCGCTGTTCGTGCTGTCGGGCCTGTGCCCCTACTGCCTCGTCATCTGGGCGGTGATGATCCCGCTGTTCGTGCACATCGTCGCCCGCGCCGGCGAGGCGGGGGCGCTCGGCTTCTCCGCCGGGGTGGCCCGTCAGCTCGTGCGCAACCGCTGGATCATCGTCGTGCTGTGGTACCTCGTGGTCGCGGCCGCGATCCTGCTCGTGCTCGGTGAGGCGCTCCTCGCGGTCATGTGACCGGCGGCGTCTCCCGTCGGAGCGGGCGGATGACCCCGACGCGGGAGGACCAGTGCCGGCCCGCCCGGAGCCGCCCGACCACGGCCCGCTCGAGGGAGGTGCGCTGCGGCAGGCGGGCCAGCTGCTCCGGGCCCACCTGCTCGCGGGTGCGGAACGTGAAGAAGATCGCGTCGCCGTCCGCCGGCCGGGACTCCTCCCGCAGCTGCCACAGGCGCTGGAACGCGGCGATGTTCCCCCGGCCTTCGAGCGCCTCGGACAGGTTCGGGTCGAGCAGCCAGGAATCGCAGTGGAATCCGGCCAGGTCGAGCCCTGCGAGCGGTCCGGCGGCCAGCTCGCGCGCCTGGTCGAACGACTCCTGCACCCCGGTGAGCGGGCCCGTCTGGGGGATGTGCGCCGAGAGGTGGAGGCGGCCGTCGTAGCGGACGACGTTGAACTGCAGCCGGCCGAGCCACCACAGGGTGCCCGACCAGGCGACCGTGAGCCACCATTGGGTGTGCAGGCCGAAGGAGCCCGTGACGAGGCGGTGCACGTGCACCTGCTGGCCCAGGTCGCGCAGGCCGCTCGCCGCGACCTCCGCGGAGAGGCCGAGCCGGCGGCCGTAGGCGCGCACCTCCGGCGACGTGACGGCGAGGGCCAGCAGCGGCAGGAGTCCGCGGGGTTGGCCGGGCTCGTCGGGCAGGACGTCGAAGAAGTCCTTGGCCTGTGGGCCGAGCCGGTCGCCGATGAGCCCGAGGACCGGGCCGGTCGCGGCGGCGACCCGGTCGAGGTCGGCCGGCCCGATCGCCTCGAGCAGGCGGTCCAGCTCGGCGCGGTCCTCGGGATAGAAGCCGAGCCGATCCCACAGGGCCGGATCGGCCAGGCGGGAGCGCACCCGCTCCGGCGTCAGCGCGCGGGGCGCGGACGCCGGAGCGGGTGGGAACACCTCGATCGGTCGCTCGGTCATCGGTTGCGGGTCAGGAGATGCGGCTCTCGCTGCGGTCGGCGGTCCACTCGATGTGGAAGGACCCCTCGTCGTCCACCCGCCGATACGTGTGGGCGCCGAAGAAGTCCCGCAGGCCCTGGATGAGCGAGGCGGGCAGGCGCTCGGCGCGCACCGAGTCGTAATAGGACAGGGCCGCACCGAAGCCCGGGGCGGGCACGCCCGCGGTGGCCGCGGTGGCGACGACCCGGCGCCAGCCGTCCTGCGCGGCCGTGAGGCCGGTGACGATGCTCGGCGCGGCGAGCAGGGTCGGCAGGTTCCCGCCGGCGTACTCGGACCGGATGCGCTCGAGCAGGCGCGCCCGGATGATGCAGCCGGCCCGCCAGATCTTGGCCACCTCGGCCACGTCGATGTCCCAGCCGTACTCGAGGGAGGCGGTGCGGATCTGGTCGAGCCCCTGGGCGTAGGCGACGACCTTGGAGGCCCACAGCGCCTGGCGCACGTCCTCGACGAGGGAGTCGGTGCGCTCGACCCGGCGGTCGGGCCCGCTCAGGTGCTCCCGGCCGGCGGCCCGCAGGTCGGGGTGGCTGGAGACCGCGCGGGCGAAGACCGATTCGCCGATCGTGTTGACCGGCACGCCGAGACCGAGGGCGCTCTGCACGGTCCACGTGCCGGTGCCCTTCTGGCCGGCCGCGTCCACGACCACGTCGACGAGCGGGGCGCCCGTGCGCGGGTCGAGCTGGTCGAGCACGGTCGAGGTGATCTCGATGAGGAAGGAGTCGAGGTCGCCGGTGTTCCACTCGCGGAACGCCTCCGAGATCTCGGCGACGCTCAGGCCCGCGGCCCGCAGCAGGTCGTAGGCCTCGGCGATGAACTGCATGTCGGCGTACTCGATGCCGTTGTGCACCATCTTGACGAAGTGGCCGGCGCCGTCGGGGCCCATGTGGGCGCAGCACGGCTCACCGTCGTAGCGGGCGGCGATGTCCTCGAGGATGGGGCCGAGCGCCGCATACGACTCGAGCGATCCGCCGGGCATGATCGAGGGCCCGTTGAGCGCGCCCTCCTCGCCGCCGGAGATGCCGGCGCCCACGAAGTGCAGGCCGTGCGTGCGCAGCGCCTGCTCCCGGCGACGGGTGTCCTCGTAGTGGGCGTTCCCGCCGTCGACGACGATGTCGCCCTCCTCGAGCAGCGGGATGAGGGAGTCGATCGTTGCGTCGGTGGCCGGACCGGCCTGGACCATGATGATGATCCGGCGCGGGCGCTCGAGGCTCGCCACGAACTCGGCCAGTTCGGCGGCCGGCACGAAGGATCCCTCGTCCCCGTGGGAGGCCATGAGGTCGTCCGTGCGGGCCTGGGTGCGGTTGTACAGCGCGACCGTGTGGCCGTGGCTCGCGATGTTCCGGGCGAGGTTGCGCCCCATGACCGCGAGGCCGATCACCCCGACGTGGGCGGTTCCGACAGTGCTCATTCTTCTCTGGGTCCCTTCGATGCGGCAGTTCCTCGACCGAACCTACCGGTCCGCGCCATGCCGCGGCGAGGCGGACCACCGTCCGGGACCGCCGCACGGGCCGGCGCGGCGGCCGCAGGAGGCCCGTCGAGGCCCGTGCAGGCCCGTGCAGGCCCGTGCAGGCCCCGGCGGGCGCCGCGTGGGAGTCGCGAGCGGGCACCGGCCGGCCGTGGTCGGCAACAGCCGACACCGGCTGACAACAGCTGGCAACAGCCGGTGACTCGGGTGCCGGCCCGCCTGGTCGCGGGCGTGGCCGTGACGCCGGTCACAGCGGGAATGAATCTTCAACTACCTTGTTGTGATGTATGCACACGCATAGAACTTGGGAGTCGGTAGAGATGCAGTTCGGAATCTTCACGGTCGGGGACGTCACCACGGACCCGACGACCGGTCGCACGCCGACCGAGCGCGAGCGGATCAAGGCGATGGTCGCGATCGCGAGACATGCCGAGGACGTGGGCCTCGACGTGTTCGCTACGGGCGAACATCACAATCCACCCTTCGTGCCGAGCTCGCCCACGACGATGCTCGGCTACATCGCGGCGCAGACCTCGAGGCTGCTGCTCACCACCTCGACCACGCTCATCACCACGAACGACCCGGTGAAGATCGCCGAGGACTACGCGATGCTCCAGCACCTGGCCGACGGCCGCGTCGACCTCATGATGGGCCGGGGCAACACCGCGCCCGTCTACCCGTGGTTCGGCAAGGACATCCGGCAGGGCATCCCGCTCGCGATCGAGAACTACGCGCTGCTGCGCCGCCTCTGGGAGGAGGACGTGGTCACGTGGGAGGGGCGCTTCCGCACCCCGCTCCAGCAGTTCACCTCGACGCCACGGCCTTTGGACGGCGTCGCCCCCTTCGTGTGGCACGGCTCCATCCGCAGCCCGCAGATCGCCGAGTTGGCCGCCTACTACGGCGACGGCTTCTTCGCGAACCACATCTTCTGGCCCACCGAGCACTTCCAGTCGCTCATCCGGCTCTACCGCGAGCGCTACGAACACTACGGTCACGGCAGCGCCGACCAGGCGATCGTCGGCCTCGGCGGGCAGATCTTCATCCGCAAGAACTCCCAGGACGCCGTGAACGAGTTCCGTCCCTACTTCGACAACGCGCCCGTCTACGGCGGCGGCCCCTCGCTCGAGGAGTTCACCGAGGCCACCCCGCTCACGGTCGGGTCCCCGCAGGAGGTCGTCGACCGCACGCTGACGTTCCGCGACCACTTCGGGGACTACCAGCGACAGCTCTTCCTCATCGATCATGCGGGCCTGCCGCTGCGGGTCGTGCTCGAGCAGCTGGACGAGCTGGGCGAGATCCTGCCGACCCTGCGCGCCGAGTTCGCGAAGGACCGGCCCGCCCACGTCCCGGACGCGCCGACGCACGCCTCCCTCGTCGAGGCCCGCCGGGCCGCGCCGGGCACCGCCGCCGCGATCGGGGAGCCGCGGCAGCCGGTCCGGGACACCGTGACCGGCCGCGCATTCGACCCCGCGGCGTCGTCGTGAGCGTGGCCACCGGCCTCGACCGGCCGCCGACGCCCCGCGCCGCGAGCGCGGCCTGGGAGGCGCTGCTGCGCGCCCAGGCCTCCCTCATGGCCGGCTTCGAGGCCGGGGGAGACTTCGACCCGCTCTCCGCCCGCGAGTACGACGTGCTCTTCCGCCTCGCCGGCGCGCCCGGCGGCCGGCTGGCGATGCGCGAGCTCGTCACCGGCGCCCTCGTCTCCCAGCCGGGCATCTCGCGCCTGGTCGACCGGCTCACCGCCGCCGGCCTGACCCGGCGCGAACCCGACGCCCGGGACGGACGGGCGATCGTCGTCGTCCTCACGCCGCGCGGCCGCGCGCTCCAACGCGAGCTGGGACGCCGGCACGTCCGCTCGATCACGGCCCGGCTGGCCCCGCTGAGCGAGCGCGAGGCGCGGCTGCTGCAGGCGCTGTGCACGCGACTGACCGACGCCCTCGCCGTCCCCGACCACGCCGACCGCCCCGATCGCACCGCATGGGAGGATGCCTCATGACTTCCGTCGTCTCACTCTCCGGAGGGTTCGGATACCCCTCCACCACGACCGCCCTGACCGACCTGCTCGCGCGCGCGGCCGAGGAGCTGGACGGCGCGGACCTCACCCGGCTCGAACTGCGAGACCTCGCGGGCGACCTCCCCGACGCGACCCTCCTCGGGCTGCCGAGCGAACGGCTCGACCGGGCGCTGCGGGCCGTCGAACAGGCCGACCTGATCATCACCGCCTCGCCGGTGTTCCGCGGGTCCTACGCCGGACTGTTCAAGGCGTTCTGGGACCTCGTGGACCCGGTCGCGATGAAGGGCAAGCCCGTGATCCTCGGCGCGACCGGCGGATCGGCGCGCCACCAGCTCGTGATCGACCAGGCCATGCGGCCGCTGTTCTCCTACTTCGGAGCGCTCGTCGTGCCCACCGCGATCTATGCCGCGGAGGAGGACTGGGCGGCCGCCGGCCTGCCCACCCCCGAACTCGCCGATCGTGCCCGCCGCGCCGTGGCCCAGGCCGCCGACCTCCTGCCCGCCCGGGCGACCCTGCGGGGCTGAACCGGGCCCCCGCGGCTGGTGTGGGCCCCGGGGCGCGGCCCGCCGGTGCGCTAGGCTGTGCGGGTGGAAACGCGGGCCCTCCTGAGCTGCCCGCGCTGAGCCGAAGCGGAACGACGCCGCGTCAGCGCGGACGACCTCTCACGTCTGGGTGAGGGGTCGTCGTCATGAGAGCCCACGTGTCCATCGGCCCAGTGGCCCCAGTAGACCGAGGAAAGAGCGATGACCACGACCACCCCCGAGGTGCCCCCCTTCCGCTACACCGCCGAGCTGGCGGGTGAGATCGAGCGAGCGTGGCAGCGGCGGTGGGAGCGGGACGGCACGTTCCACACGGCGAACCCGGACGTGGGCGGCGCCGGCGACCTGCCCGAGAAGTTCTACCTGCTCGACATGTTCCCCTACCCCTCGGGCAAGGGGCTGCACGTGGGACACCCGCTCGGGTACATCGCCACGGACGTCGTGGGCCGCTATAAGCGCATGACCGGCGTCAACGTGCTGCACGCGCTCGCCTACGACGCGTTCGGCCTGCCGGCCGAGCAGTACGCGATCCAGACCGGTCAGCACCCCCGCACGACCACCGAGGAGAACATCGCGGTCATGCGGGAGCAGCTGCGCCGGCTCGGGCTGGCGCACGACGACCGCCGCTCCTTCGCCACGACCGACGACGACTACGTGCGCTGGACCCAGTGGATCTTCCTGCAGATCTTCGACTCGTGGTTCGACCCGGACGCCGTCGCCCCGGACGGCAGCGCCGGGGCCGCCCGCCCGATCGGCACCCTGATCGACCGGTTCGCCGCGGGCGTCGTCACGCTGCCCGAGCCGTTCGCGGCGCGCTCCTGGGGCGACCTGACCCCGGCCGAGCGGGAGGAGGCGCTGGGCCACTACCGCCTCGCGTACGTGGCCGACGTGCCCGTGAACTGGTGCCCGGGACTGGGCACGGTGCTCGCGAACGAGGAGGTGACCGCCGACGGGCGCTCCGAGCGCGGCAACTTCCCGGTGTTCAAGCGCAACCTGCGCCAGTGGATGATGCGCATCACCGCCTACGGCGACCGGCTCGTGGCCGACCTCGACCGCCTCGACTGGCCCGAGAAGGTCAAGGCGATGCAGCGCAACTGGGTGGGCCGGTCCGCCGGTGCGACCGTCACCTTCACCCTCGACGAGGGAACCCAGGCGGTCGACGTCTTCACCACCCGCCCCGACACGCTCTTCGGCGCGACGTTCATGGTGCTCGCGCCCGAGCACCCCGCCCTCGACGCGCTCGTGCCCGCGGCATGGCCCGAGGGCACGAAGGACTCCTGGACGGGCGGCGAGGCCACCCCGGCGGCCGCGGTGGCCGCCTATCGGGCCCAGGCCGCCGCCCGGACGGAGGCGGAGCGAACGAACGCCGAGCGCGACAAGACCGGGGTGTTCAGCGGCGTCTTCGCCACGAACCCCGTGAACGGCACGCCCCTGCCCGTGTTCATCGCCGACTACGTGCTCATGGGCTACGGCACGGGAGCCATCATGGCCGTGCCGGCCCAGGACGAGCGCGACTGGGAGTTCGCCACGGCGTTCGACCTGCCGATCGTGCGCACCGTGCAACCCCCGGAGGGCTTCACCGGTGGCGCCTACACCGGCGAGGGCCCCACGATCAACTCCGCGAACGCCGACCTGTCGCTCGACGGCCTCGACGTCGCCTCCGCCAAGACCGCGATCATCGACTGGCTCGACCAGCACGACCTGGGGGAGGGCACGGTCACCTATCGCCTGCGCGACTGGCTCTTCTCCCGGCAGCGCTACTGGGGCGAGCCGTTCCCCGTCGTCTACGACTCCGACGGGCGGGTCGTGCCGCTGCCGGAGGAGCTGCTCCCGGTCACGCTGCCCGAGATGCCCGACTTCAGCCCGAAGTCCTACGACGACGACGACATCACCTCCGAACCGGAGGCACCGCTCGGCCGGGCCGGCGACTGGGTCGAGGTCGAACTCGACCTGGGGGAGGGCCCGAAGACCTACCGGCGCGACACGAACACGATGCCCAACTGGGCGGGTTCGTGCTGGTACGAGCTGCGATACCTCGACCCGGACAACGAGTCGTTCGCCGTCGACCCGGGCCTCGAGCAGTACTGGATGGGACCGCGCACCCTGCCGGACGGCACCTCGAGCACCGGCGGGGCGGACCTGTACGTCGGCGGCGTCGAACACGCCGTGCTCCACCTGCTGTACGCGCGGTTCTGGCACAAGGTGCTCTACGACCTCGGCCACGTCTCCTCGGTCGAGCCGTTCCACAAGCTCTTCAACCAGGGCTACATCCAGGCCTACGCCTTCACCGACGCCCGCGGTGCGTACGTGCCCGCGGAGGAGGTCGTCGAGCATCCCGGCGACGACGGGAACCCGACCTACACCCACGACGGCGCGCCGGTGACCCGCGAGTACGGGAAGATGGGCAAGTCCCTCAAGAACATGGTCACCCCGGACCAGATGTACGCCGAGTACGGCGCCGACACCTTCCGGGTGTACGAGATGAGCATGGGCCCGCTCGACCTGTCGCGGCCGTGGGAGACCCGCGCCGTCGTCGGCGCGCACCGCTTCCTGCAGCGGCTGTGGCGCAACGTCGTCTCGGAGGAGAGCGGTGAGGTCACCGTGGCCGATGAGCCGATGGACGACGGCACCGCCCGGGTGCTCGCCCGCACCATCGCCGATGTCCGGGTCGAGTACGAGGCGATGCGCCCGAACACGGCCATCGCCCGCCTCATCGTGCTCAACAACCACCTCACCGGCCTGGACCGGGTGCCCCGCGCGGCGGTCGAGGCGCTGCTCGTCATGACCGCCCCGGTGGCCCCGCACATCGCCGAGGAGCTGTGGAGCCGACTCGGCCACGCCGAGACGCTCACCTACGAGCCCTTCCCCACGGCGGACGAGGCGAAGCTCGTGGACGAGACGGTCACGTGCGTCGTCCAGGTCGCCGGCAAGGTGCGCGACCGGCTCGAGGTCTCCCCGGACATCTCGGCCGACGAGCTCGAGGCGGCCGCGCGGGCCTCGGCGGCGGTCGCCCGGGTGCTCGACGGGCGCGGTATCCGAAAGGTCATCGTGCGCGCGCCCAAGCTCGTCAACATCGTGCCGGGCGAATAGTCGAGTAGGCGAGTGGGTGAGGCGGCGACCGACGGGTCGCCGGCGCGCATGCCGACCGTTCCCGTGATCCCGGGCGAGCCCTACGACGGCCCGCTCGCGCTCGAGTGCGCGCACTTCCGGCGCGACGAGTGCCGCTCGTGCACGCTGCTGCCGCTCGGCCCGGACGAGCAGGGCTCCCGGGCGATGCGGCGGCTGCGCGGCCTGCTCCCCGATCCCGGGATCGAGTGGTCGGCGCCGGTCCGCTCGGCCGCCGGGGGCTTTCGCACCAAGGCGAAGATGGTCGTGACCGGCACCTCCGAACGCCCGGTGCTCGGGCTGCCGGGGGCGCCCGGCACGGCGCCGGCCGATCTGCGCGACTGCCCGCTCTATCCGCCCGAGCTCACGGCCGCCCTCGAGCACGTCGCCTGGTTCATCACCCGGGCCGCCCTCCCGCCCTATCGGGTGGACCGGCGCCGCGGCGAGCTCAAGCACGTGCTCCTCACGCTCGGCCGCGACGAGGACTCGACGGGGCGCCTCATGCTCCGGTTCGTGCTCCGCTCCGAGGCCGCGCTGCCCCGGATCCGCGAGCACCTGCCCGCCCTGCTCGAGCGCATCCCCGGCCTGGAGGTCGTCTCCGCCAACCTCCATCCCGCCCACGCGGCCACCCTCGAGGGGGAGCGGGAGATCGTCCTGACCGAGGCCGCCACCCTGCCCGTCGACCTCGGCGGGCTCACGTTCCACGTGCGCCCGCGCAGCTTCCTGCAGACCAACCCCGCCGTCGCGGCCGAGCTCTACCGCCAGGGCGCGGACTGGGCCGGCGCGGCCCACAGCGTCTGGGACCTGTACTGCGGGGTCGGGCCGTTCGGGCTGCATGTCGCCCGGGCCGACCCGTCCCGGGCGGTGGTCGGGGTCGAGACGAGCCGCGAGGCCGTCGACTCCGCCCGCCTCACCGCACGGTCCGCCGGCCTGCGGGCCCGCTTCGAGGTCGCCGACGCCACGAGCTGGGCCATCGAGCAGCCGGCCGGGCCCGACCTGGTCATCGTCAACCCGCCCCGGCGCGGCATCGGCACCGCCCTGGCCTCCTGGCTCGACGCCTCGAGCACCGGCGCCGTGCTCTACTCCTCCTGCAATCCGGCCAGCCTCGCCCGCGACCTGGCCCGCATGCCGCAGCTGCGCCCCGTGCGGGCCCGACTCTTCGAGATGTTCCCGCACACGGCCCACAGCGAGGTGCTCGTGCTCCTGCGCCGCGCCGCCTGAGCCGCGCCGCCCGCCGCGAGGAGGATCCACAGCGCGGCCCGTGATGGACCGTCGTCCACAGCCCGCGACCCGGCCCGGGTGCCGGGCCGCCGCGGCGCCTAGCGTGGCGCGCATGGATCCATTCGAGCCTGCGGACGACGCAGCTCGCCCCGCGCGCGCCAGGTCCCGCCTCTGGTGGGCGACCCGGCCGGGCATCGCCATCAAGGCCGGGGTCGTGCTGCTGGCCGTCGGGCTCGCGGTCACCGGCTGGCTCCTGCTGCGGCCCCCGCCGGGGCAGATCCAGCGTCCGCCCCTCCCGGCGGCGGCCGGGGTCGACGACGCGGCGGGGCCGGATCCCGCGGACCGGACCGGCGGGTCCGCGAACACGCACGAGCCCGGAGCCGGCGGGCCGCCCGACCAGGGAGCCGGTGGGCCGCCCGACCAGAGACCGGGCGACACAGGCGAGGCGGGCGAGCTCATCGTCCACGTCGCCGGAGCGGTGCTCGAGCCGGGGCTCGTCACGCTGCCGGCCGGGGCACGGATCGCCGATGCGCTGACCGCCGCGGGCGGGAGCATGCCCGAAGCGGCACTGGACGCCGTCAACCTCGCTGCCCCCGCGCGCGACGGCGAGCAGATCTACGTGCCCACGCGGGAGGAGGGGGCGCCGCCGGCGGCCCTCGGGGGCGAGGGTGGAAGCGGGGGAGCGGCGCCCGCGGGCCCCGTCGACCTCAACACCGCGGATGCCACGCAGCTCGAGACGCTGCCGGGGATCGGGCCGGTCACGGCCGCGAAGATTCTCGAGTGGCGCGAGGCGCACGGCCCGTTCGGCGACGTCTCGGACCTCCTGGCCGTGCCCGGGATCGGTCCGGCGACCCTCGCCGAGCTCGAGGGGAGGGTGCGGGTGTGACGCGGCCACTCCGGCGCGGGGGCGACGGGCCATGTCCGTCGCGCTGACCCCGGTCGACCTGCGGCTCGTGCCCGCCGCGCTCGCGCTCTGGCTCGCCTGCGCCCTCGCGACCGAGACGGGGCCCGCCGGCGGCCTCGCGGTCGCAGTCGCCGGGGCCGCCGCCGCGGTGTGGCTCGTGGCCCGGCCGCGCCCGCCCCGGGCCCGGCACCGGCCCGCCTGGGTGGGCTGGAGCCGGATGACCGTGCTGCTCGCCTGCGTGATCGCGAGCGTCGGCGGTGCGGTCGTCAGCGCCGCCGTCATCGCCCGCGAGCGGGCCGTGGCCCCGCTCGCGGGGGTCTCGGGCACCGTACACGCCCGGATCGCGGCGGAGCCGCGGGAGCTGCGGAGCAGGCCCGGCAGCTACGGCGTCTCGGTCGAGGTGCGCGAGGTGGACCTCGCCGGCCCGCGTGCGCGCTGGTCGGGGAACGTGCCCGGCCTCCTCCTCGGCGACGTGGCCGGCGTGCGCCCCGGGCAGCGCATCGCGATCCCGGCGCGGCTCGACTCACCGGACGGGCGCGACCTCCTTCTGCGCGGGACCGGCCCGCCCGAGGTGGTCGCCCCGATGACGGCCCTGGATGCCCGCGTCGACCGCCTCCGGGAGGGTCTGCGCAGGCAGGTGGCCGACCTGCCGCCCTTCGCGCGCGGGCTCGTTCCCGGCGTGGCGATCGGCGACGACCGGGCCCTGCCCGACCGGCTCGCGGAGGCGATGCGCACCACGAGCCTCACCCACCTGACTGCCGTCTCCGGCGGGCACGTGGCCGTGGTGGTCGGCCTCGTCCTCCTCGTGCTCGCCCGCGCCCCGGTGCCCGTGCGGGCCGGCTGCGGGCTGGTCGTGCTCGCGGGCATGGTCGTGCTCGTGCTGCCCACCGCATCCGTCGTGCGGTCCGCGGGCATGGGGGTGGTCATGCTTGCGGCGCTCGGGCTGCGCCGGCCCCGGCTCGCCCTGCCCGCCCTGGCCGGCGCCGTCATCGTCCTGCTGGCGGCCGATCCATGGCAGGCGACCTCGGTCGGCTTCGCGCTGTCGGTCAGCGCCACCGCGGGCCTCGTGGTGTGGACCGAACCGCTCGCCGCGCGGCTGGCCCGGTTCGTGCCCACCGGGGTGGCGCGGCTCGTGGCCCTGCCGATCGCCGCTCAGTGCTGGTGCGCGCCGATCCTCGTGCTCCTGTCCCCGACCCTGCCCACCTACGCGGTGCCTGCGAACCTGCTCGCCGCCGTCGCCATGCCGCCCGCCACCCTGCTCGGACTGGCCGCGACGCTCGGCGGCGGCCTCTGGCCGGCATTCGGCGCGCTCGCGTGCCTGGCGGCCACGTGGTGTGCGGGCTGGGTCGCCGCGATCGCCACCGCCTTCGCCTCGCTCCCGGGCGCGCTCCTGCCCTGGCCCGGCGGCCCCGCGGGCGCCGTGGGCCTCGCACTGATCGTCGCCGCGGCCGGCGCGTGGGCCCACCGTCGGCTGCGCGTGGCAGGCTAGAGGCATGCCACCCCGTGCCCGGTCCGCCGCGCTCTCACCTCAGGATCTCGACTCGATCCCGCTCGCCCCGATCGTGCTGGTCAAGGGCGGCGAGGGCTACTTCGTCGACCGCGTGACCGAACACCTCACGCGCCTGGCCACGGAGCTGGATCCGGGAGTGGAGGTCGTCCGGGTCGAGGCCGGCGCCTACGAACCGCGCATGCTCGACACCTGGCTCAGCCCCTCGCTGTTCGACGAGCGCCGCCATATCGTGGTCGGGGGAGTCGACGCGGCCACCGACGCGTTCATCACCGACCTGCTCGCCTACGTCGACGGCCTCGGGGCCGCGCTCGAGGACGTCTCGATCGTGCTCCGCCACGAGCGCGGCACGCGCGGCAAGAAGCTGCTCGACCGGATCGCCAAGGCCGGATTCCCCGTCGTGGCGTGCGACCCCCTCAAGAAGGACGCCGACAAGGCCGCCTTCGTGTCGCAGTATTTCGCCTCCGAGCGGCGCGCGATCGCCAAGGACGCCGTGCGGGCGCTGGTCGAGGCGACGGGCTCCGACCTGCGCGAACTGGCGGCGGCGTGCCGGCAGCTCTGCGACGACGTGACCGGTCGCATCACCGCCGACGTCGTGTTGCGCTACTACGGCGGCAGGGTCGAGGCCACCGGCTTCCGCGTCGCCGACTCGGCCATCGGCGGCGACGGCGCGGCCGCCGTCACCCTCGTGCGGCACGCGCTGGCGACCGGCATGGATCCGGTGCCGCTCGTGGCCGTGCTCGGAATGAAGCTGCGCACGCTCGCCGGGGTGAGCGCGATGCGGTCCCGCGGCCTCACCGCCGGCGACCTCAAGCTCGCGCCGTGGCAGGTCGACCGGGCGCGCCGGGATCTCAACGGCTGGACCCCGGAGGGTCTCGCCCGGGCGATCACGGCCGTCGCCGACGCCGACGCCGCCGTCAAGGGCGAATCGAGGGATCGCGGCTACGCCGTCGAGCGGGCCGTGCTCGACATCGCCGCGGCCCGGGGCCGCCGGGGCTAGAGCGGGTTGGAGTGGATCAGAGCTCGGTGAACCTGCTCACGAGGTACTCCGAGACCTCCGCGCAGTGCGCGCTCATCTGGGTGAAGCCCGGGTGGGCCGACAGCACGAGGGCGGTCGCGTCGTCCGTGAGCGTCAGCCCGAACGTGGCGACGCCCGTGACCCCGAGCGCGGCCACGAGGTCGACGAGGGGGGCGCGCAGCTCGTCGCGCAGGTCGGCGTCGACGATGAGCTCATGGCCGCCGTCGGCCCAACGGTAGAGCCACACGTGGGTCGCGCCCGCGTGTGCCGTGGGCCGGTAGGTCACGGCGAGGTAGGGGGCCACATCGGGATGGCTGCCGTCGGGGGCCGCCTGGCCGGCATGGGCGAAGGCCTCGGCGAGCAGGGACCGGTCGCGCATGCGGGCGAGTGTGTCGGGGGAGGCCGTGATGAATCGCTCGGGATGCTCGGTGCGGGCGAGCTCCGCGAGCGTCTCGTGATCCTGCGGCGTGCTCGGCAGCACCGCGGCCACCGACATCCGGTCGAGGAAGTCGATGAAGGACCGCCGGGCCTGATCGCCGACCCGGCCGGGGGTGCGCAGGGAGGTCAGGTCGACGCCGTAGGCGGGCCCGCCCCGGGCGAGCAGCCCCTGCAGGAGGGTCGAACCGGTCGCCGACCATGCAGAGGAGACGACGAAGGAGCGGACCTTCGGGTGCGCCTCGCGGGCGGGCCGGGGGAGAACGTGAAGTGGAGCGAGCAACATGGGGCGTCCAATTGCCGAGCGTGCGGGGGACGACGCCGCCGGGGTGGCGGTGTCATGAGGAAAGACCCGGCACGGGGGCGATCGTGACGCGACGCCGGTGTGATGTATCGCACACCTAGGTGCACCTAGGGGGAGGTGAGCTCGATCCGGGTCGGGATCCCCCGGAGTTCCCCGGCCGTGTACGTCAGGTCCACGGTGTAGTCCCCGGGCGGGAGCACGCCCACGTAGACGTTCCAGACGTCGCCGAGCACGTCGGTCAGGGTGGACGGGGCGGAGCCGTCGACCGGCGTGAACACGAGCTGCTCGGGGCGGTCGATCCCCGCGGGCAGGTCGATGCGCACGCCGACGAGCCATGGCAGGACCCCGGGCAGGAACTCGACATCCTCCGCCGTCGGCGCGAGATAGTCGACCGGTCCGATCGTCGCGGGCTCCGAGACGGCGCCGTCGCGGGCGGCGGTCACCCGGAAGGTGTGCTCACCTGCGGTCGTGATCGACGGGACGACGCTCCACGTTCCGTCGTCGGCGGCGACCGTGCTGCCCACGACCGCTCCCGCCGTGTCGGTCACCGTGATCCGGCCGCCCGGTTCGGCGGTTCCCGCGAGCGGATGGACGACGTACTGCTCGGCCGCGACGTCGTCGATCGCCGGGGCGGGGGGGAGCCCGGGATCCGGCGTCGGCTCGGGGTCCGGTGTGGGCTCGGGGTCCGGTGTCGGTTCGGGGTCCGGTGTGGGCTCGGGGTCCGGTGTCGGATCGGGCGTGGGTTCCGGGTCCGGCGTCGGATCCGGCGTGGGTTCCGGATCCGGTGTCGAATCGGGAGAGGGGTCGGGTGTCGGTGTCGGCTCCGGGTCGGGTGTCGGAGTCGGCTCCGGGTCGGGTGTCGGAGTCGGCTCCGGGTCGGGTGTCGCAGTCGGTGTCGGTTCGGGTGCCGGCTCGGGCGCCGGCTCGGGCGCCGGTTCGGGTGCCGGCGTGGGCGGCGGGGAGGAGTCTGCGGACGGCGCGGGACCGGACTCCCCGGGCCCGGGACCGGGCGTGATCACCCGCGGGGGCGTCGCGGGCGGGAGCAGGACGGGAATGCTCGTGCCGCCGGCGGGTCCGGACACCGAGATGGACGAGGGGTCCTCGCCCTGATCCGGTTCCTCGGCGTCGCCCATGTTCGGCGCCGTGCCGGCCGCCGTGGTCTCCTGTGTGGCGGCGTCCGTGGCCGTCGCTCCCGACTGTGCCGGCGGGGCCTGCGGGTCGGCGGAGGAGACGGCCGCGGGCGGGGAGGCCGCCGGATCGTCGGGCGTGGCGGCCTGCCAGGCCGCGGCCCCGACGGCGGTCGTCACCACGAGCACGCCACCTGCCCCGAGGGCCTGCCCGGTCGACATCGTTCGCGCGGCCCGGAGGGCGCCCTTGACCCAGCCGAGCGGCCCGAGGCTCCCCGCGAGAGCCCCGGTGAGGCCACCCGCCGTGCCCCCGGCCACGAGTACGGTCGGAACGGTCCACGACTTCGCGGCGAGCAGGAGGGCCGGCAGGAGGAGCGCGGGCATTCGCTGCGAGAGCGCCGCGAGCCTGCCGGTGGCCCGGCGGCAGTCCTCGCAGTCCTCGAGGTGGGCATCGACCAGCGCGGCCCGCGTGGCCGAGAGCGTTCCGCGCTCATGGTCCGCGAGGTACGGCGCTAACCGGGCGCAGTCGCCGCTCAGCTCGCGCCCGCTCAGGTGCGCGCCGAGCCAGGCGGACCGCAGTCCCTCGCGTGCCCGGGAGGAGAGGGCGGCGACCGCGTTGGGGCGCAGGGCGAAGTGTTTCGCCAGGAGCCGGGGCGTGTAGCCCTCGACCTCGGTCAGCCACAGCACCTCCTGCCAGCGCTCGGGGAGCTGGCGGAAGGCCGCGCCCACGGTGGCGAATTCGATCTCCTCGTCGGTGCGATGAGAAGGAGTCGCGGGCTGGGCGGATTCGATCTCGGCGGTCGGGGTCTCGCGGATGTTCCGCTGCAGATCGGCCGCGGTATTGCGCACGGTCGCGAGCAGATAGGGGCGGAATTCCCGAGTGGGTCCGGCGCCGCGTTTGAGGGCCCGGAACACCTGGAGGAAGGCGTCCTGGGCCACGTCGTCGGGATCGATGCCGGAACCGCAGACCCGGCGGGCCTGCGCCACGGCCGCGTCGTAATGGTTGCGATAGAGCAGATCATAGGAATCGAGAAACCCCGCGCGAACCGTGTCGGCGGCCACAGGATCGTCCTGATCACCGGCCATGCGGTTCATCGCGGCCATGTGGCTCCTTCCCGATCGCTCGCGCGGGCGACCCCACGTTCCTCCCCCGGTCGAGGACTTCGGCCCCGACGGTTTCGAACTCGAGGCAATCATAGGCGCAGTTCCGACTCTCGGCCCATGGTGGCCGATCGGCTGCCCACCGGCGCCCCGTCACCGTCCCATGGTGGCGATGGTGGCCCCACCGGCCGGCCACACCCGGCCAGGGGGACCCGTGCCTCGCCTGTGCGCCCCGTCACAGCAGCCATGGGACGAACATGGGCTGGTCTTGACCGGCCGCGTACTCCTCCAGGAGGCTGTGTGCCCGTGACCACAGAGACGACGCAGACTCCCACCCGGCTCGAACGACTCGGCAGACTCCCGTTCACGCGCCTTCACCGCAGGCTGCTCACGGGCTCCGGCGCCGGCTGGGCCATGGATGCCATGGACGTCGGGCTCATCTCCTTCGTCATGGCCGCGCTCAAGAGCGAATGGCAACTGACGACCGAGCAGGTCTCCTGGCTCGGATCCATCGGCTTCGTCGGGATGGCGCTCGGTGCGAGTCTCGGCGGCCTCTTCGCCGATCGGATCGGCCGGCGGAACGTCTTCGCGCTCACGCTGCTCATCTACGGCATCGCGACCGGCGCCTCCGCGCTCGTCGGCTCCCTCGCGCTGCTCCTCATCTTCCGATTCGTCGTGGGCCTCGGACTCGGTGCCGAACTCCCCGTCGCCTCGACCCTGGTCTCGGAGTTCGCGCCGCCGCGCATCCGGGGCCGCCTCGTCGTCATCCTCGAGGCCTTCTGGGCGGTGGGCTGGCTCGCCGCCGCGCTCATCGGCTACTTCGTGGTCGCGGCCGGCGACAGCGGGTGGCGGTGGGGCCTGGCCATCGGCGCCGTACCCGCGCTCTGGGCCGTCTACGTCCGACGCAACCTGCCCGAATCGGTCCACTTCCTCGAGAGCCGAGGGCGAGTCGACGAGGCCGAGGCGATCGTGCGGCAGTTCGAGCAGTCCCCGCCGCTGCGCCGCTCGGGCGAGGCCGGTCGGGGCGATTCTGCCGAAGCGGTGCCCGTCGCGACCGCTGCGCCGACCACGGTGCCCGCCGTGCCCGCAGAGCCTGTAGAGCCGGCGGCCGCCGTGCCGGTGTCCGCCCGTCAGCGGCTCGCGCTGCTCTTCTCCGCCGAGCACCGCCGGCGCACGATCGGTCTGTGGGGCGTGTGGTTCCTCGTGAACTTCGCCTATTACGGTGCGTTCATCTGGCTGCCGACGCTGCTCATCGACCGCGGTATCTCCATTTCCCAGTCGTTCGGCTATACGCTCATCATCACGGCGGCACAACTGCCCGGATATGCCGTGGCCGCCTGGCTCATCGAGGCCTGGGGGCGGCGCGCCACGCTCGTCACGTTCCTCGGCGGATCCGCGGTCTCGGCCTTCCTGTTCGCGCTGGCGGCGATCAACGCGGCCCCGGGCACGGAAACCCTCATCGTTCTGAGCGGCTGTCTCCTGTCGTTCTTCGCCCTCGGCGCCTGGGGCGCGGTCTATGCGGTCGGCCCGGAGATGTACCCGACGGGAATCCGCGGCACCGGCACCGGCTGGGCGGCAGGATTCGGTCGGATCGCCTCGATCGTCGCGCCCTTGTCCGTGGTGTGGATCCAGGACGCCGGCGGCTCCTGGACCACCGTCTTCATCGTGTTCGCGTTCGCCTATCTCCTCTCGGCGGGTTGTGCCCTGCTCCTCTCGGAGCGTCGCGGCAGAATTCTCGATTGACACGCGGAGACTTTCGGTGCCCCGATAACGTCGCTGGTAGCATCGGGCACCGCGTGAATGTCCTGTTGCGGCCGGCGGCCGCCGGGACACAGTCCGGATGAGAATCAGCGAAGGAAAGAGACGACGATGACCGAGAACCCCCAGCAACCCCAGCAGCCTGGGTACGGGCAGCAGCCGCCACCGCCTCCGCAGCAGGCGTACGGCCAGCAGGTTCCGCCCCAGCAGCAGCCCTACAACCAGCAGCCGGGTTACGCCCAGCAGCCGGGGCAGTTCCCGCAGGCGGCGCCCCCGCCGCCGCAGCCCACGGGCCCCGGGCGTCCCGGTGAGCTGATGCCGCGCTTCCTCGCCCGGCTCGTCGACGGGATCCTGCTCGGCATCGTCTACGGGATCCTCTACGCCATCATCATGGCGATGCTCGTGCCGAACACGTTCGACGCGATCCTGTCGGGCCAGTCGGTCGCCGGCCGGATCCTGCTCGCCAACGCGATCCTGGCCGTGCTCGGTGCGGTGATCATGCTCGGGTACTACGCGTTCCTGGAGTCGAGCCGCGGCCAGACCGTGGGCAAGATGATCACCAAGCTGCGGGTGCACGGGCCCACGAGCGAGAAGCCGACGATGTCGGAGGCGGTCAAGCGCAACATCTGGATGGCGGCCGGGATCGCCGGCATCATCCCGGTGGTCGGATCCGCCCTCGGCGGGATCGCCTCGCTCGTGGCCGTCATCATGATCGCCGTGGGGATCAACGCCGACACCGTCGGACGCCAGGCCTGGCACGACAAGTTCGCAGGCGGCACCCGGGTGGTCACCACCGAGTAGCCCACCAGGTGGGCCGGCCCAGTGCGGCCGGCCTCCCCATCCGGACGACGATCGCCCGGGGCCCGCATCGGGCCCCGGGCGATCGCGTGTCCCCGGGGGAGGGCCGCTCGCCCGCGTGATGTGGGTGGGGCCCGGTTGATGTGGGTGCCCCGGACCACCTCCCGGGTGGCCGGATCGACCCGGACCGGGACTACTCCCTTGGGAACAGAGAACGGCGCCGTACCCCCGACTGCTCGGGAGTGCGGCGCCGTGTCGCCTCGTGGCCGCGGGACCGGCTCGTCGCCGTCACGCAGCCGGTCGGCTCAGAGCTTGGCGACCTTCTTGGCCAGCGCCGACTTGCGGTTGGCGGCCTGGTTCTTGTGGATGACGCCCTTGCTTACGGCCTTGTCGAGCTTGCGCCCGGCCTCCTGGAGCGCGGTCTCGGCCGCGTCCTTGTCGCCGGCGGTGATCGCCGAGCGCACAGTGCGCACGTGCGTCTTCAGCTCCGACTTGACGGCCTTGTTGCGCAGGCGCGCCTTCTCGTTGGTGCGGTTGCGCTTGATCTGGGACTTGATGTTTGCCACGTGTTGACTCTCTTATGCGTTCGCTGACGCGATCGGGTGCTCAGATGATTGAGGGCGTATCGCAGACCGGGACTGGGGTGGGGAACCCGTGGCGAGGTCAGCGAGCGGTCCCGAGCGCACAGAAGCGCTCGATCCAACGGCCGAGCATAGCAGCTATGCGTGCCGGGGGAACCGGCCGGGGCGGGTGCGCCCCGCGCGGCGTGAGTGATTCACCTCACCCGCGCTGCGTCGTCCATACGCGCCGCGAGCGGCGATTCTCTCTCCGGGGCGCAGGGGGATAGCCTTGCGCCAGCCGTCCTTTGCCCGACAACCCCGAGGTATACGTGCCACCCATCCCGTCGGCCCATGCCGCCCAGCAGATCGTTCCGGCAGCAACCGTGCCCGAGCAGCTGCGGAACTTCTGCATCATCGCGCATATCGACCACGGCAAGTCCACGCTGGCCGACCGGATGCTGCAGCTCACCGGCGTCGTCGACCAGCGGCAGATGCGCGCGCAGTACCTCGACCGGATGGACATCGAACGCGAGCGCGGGATCACGATCAAGTCGCAGGCGGTCCGCATGCCGTGGGCGAGGCTGGACGCCGACGGCACGGAGCGTGCGTACGCCCTGAACATGATCGACACCCCCGGCCACGTCGACTTCTCCTACGAGGTGTCCCGGTCGCTCGCGGCGTGCGAGGGGGCGCTGCTGCTCGTCGACGCCGCGCAGGGGATCGAGGCGCAGACGCTCGCCAACCTGTACATGGCGCTCGAGAACGACCTGACGATCATCCCCGTGCTCAACAAGATCGACCTGCCCGCCGCGCAGCCGGAGAAGTACGCCGAGGAGCTCGCCGGGCTCATCGGGGTCGAGCCCGAGGAATGCCTGCTCGTCTCCGGGAAGACCGGGGTGGGCGTGGAGGAGCTCCTCGACCGGATCGTCGAGGACGTGCCGGCGCCGCAGGGGAATCCGGACGCCCCCTCCCGCGCGATGATCTTCGACTCCGTGTACGACTCCTACCGGGGCGTGGTCACCTATGTCCGCGTGATCGACGGCACGCTCTCCCCGCGGGAGAAGGTCGTGATGATGAGCACGAAGACCAACCACGAACTGCTCGAGATCGGGGTCTCCGCCCCGGAGCCGCGGCCCACGAAGGGCCTGAGCGTGGGCGAGGTCGGCTACCTCATCACGGGCGTGAAGGACGTGCGCCTCTCCCGCGTCGGCGACACCGTGACGAACGCCGCGAAGCCGGCCGCCGACGTGCTCGCCGGCTACCGCGACCCGCAGCCGATGGTGTTCTCCGGGCTCTACCCGATCGACGGTTCCGACTACCCGGTGCTGCGCGACGCCCTCGACAAGCTGCGCCTCAACGACGCCGCCCTCACCTACGAGCCGGAGACCTCCGTGGCCCTCGGCTTCGGGTTCCGATGCGGCTTCCTCGGTCTGCTCCACCTCGAGATCGTGCGGGAGCGGCTCGAGCGCGAATTCAACCTCGAGCTCATCTCGACCGCCCCGAACGTCGTGTACGACGTGACGATGGAGGACGGCACCGAGGTCGTGGTCACGAACCCGAGCGAGTTCCCGGCGGGGAAACTCGCCTCGGTCTCCGAGCCGATGGTCAAGGCCACGATCCTCACCCCGAGCGACTTCGTGGGCCAGGTCATGGAGTTGTGCCAGGGGCGCCGCGGGGTCATGCAGGGGATGGACTACCTCTCCTCGGACCGGGTCGAACTGCGCTACCACCTGCCGCTCGCCGAGATCATCTTCGACTTCTTCGACCAGCTCAAGTCCCGCACCCGCGGATACGCCTCCCTCGACTACGCCGAGTCCGGCCACGCCGAGGCCGACCTGGTCAAGGTGGACATCCTCCTGCAGGGCGAGCAGGTGGACGCGTTCAGCGCGATCGTGCACAAGGACAAGGCCTACGCCTATGGGGTCGACATGACCACGAAGCTGCGCGGGCTCATCCCGCGCCAGCAGTTCGAGGTGCCCATCCAGGCCGCGATCGGCTCGCGCATCATCGCCCGGGAGACGATCCGCGCCATTCGCAAGGACGTGCTCGCCAAGTGCTACGGCGGCGACATCTCCCGCAAGCGCAAGCTGCTCGAGAAGCAGAAGGAGGGGAAGAAGCGCATGAAGAACATCGGGACCGTCGAGGTGCCGCAGGAGGCCTTCATCGCCGCCCTCACCTCCGACGGCTCGGGATCGGACTCGAAGAAGTCATGACGGCGGCCCCGGAGCGATCCGATCGGTTCGGCGTCTACGTGCACGTGCCGTTCTGCGCGGTGCGCTGCGGGTACTGCGACTTCAACACCTACACCGCGACCGAGCTCGGCGGCGGCGCCTCCCGCGACGAGTATGCCGAGACCGCGCTCGGGGAGATGCGACTGGCGGCGGCCGAACTGGTTCGGCGCGGGCGGCGTGTGGACGGCGTCACGACCGTCTTCTTCGGGGGTGGCACGCCCACGCTGCTCCCCGTGGGCGACCTGCGGCTGCTGCTGGCCGGCATCGACGAGACCTGGGGGCTCGCTCCCGGGGCCGAGGTGACTACCGAGGCGAATCCGGACTCGGTCGGCCCGGCCGAGCTGGCGGACCTGGCCGCCGCCGGGTTCACCCGGGTCTCCTTCGGCATGCAGTCCGCGGTGCCCGCGGTGCTCGCCACGCTCGATCGCACGCACGATCCGGAGCGGCTGCCGCTCGTGGTCGAGTGGGCGCGTGCGGCCGGGCTCGCGGTGAGCGTCGACCTCATCTACGGCGCGCCGGGGGAGAGCGTCGAGCAGTGGCGCACGAGCGTCGAGGCCGCGATCGCGCTCGAGCCGGACCACATCTCGGCCTACGCGCTCACGATCGAGCCGGGCACGAAGATGGCGGCCCAGGTGCGACGCGGACAGCTCCCGATGCCCGACCCGGACGACCAGGCCACGAAGTACGAGCTCGCCGACGAGGCCTTCGCCGCCGCGGGCTACGGCTGGTACGAGATCTCCAACTGGGCCCGCCCGGGTGGATCGGGTGGATCGGGCGGGCTGCCGGCCGACACCGCCGCCGACCACCGGTGCCGGCACAACCTCGCGTATTGGCGTAACGAGGAGTGGTGGGGGATCGGGCCGGGCGCGCACTCCCACCTCGGCGACACGCGCTTCTGGAACGTCAAGCATCCCCGCCCCTACGCGCAGCGGATCCGGGAGGGGCGGTTGCCGATCGCCGAGTCGGAGACCCTCGACGCCACCCAGCAGGAGGACGAACGGATCCTGCTCGGGATTCGGCTGGTCGAGGGGCTGGGAGTGGGACCGGGTCTCGAGGACCGCCTGCCCGCCCTCGCCGAGCAGGGCCTCATCGACGGTGCGGCCGCGGCCGGCGGTGTGGCACGTCTCACCCGGCGTGGACGCCTGCTCGCCGACGCGGTCGTGGGTCGCCTCGTCGCCTGACGGCCGCCGGGGCGCCGAACGCGGCACAGTGCGGAGTAAATCGGCGTTCACCTGCACGGAATCCCGCGTTCGGCAGCGCCGGCGGTGATTGCCGGCGAGTGGCCGATGAGGGGCCGGTGAGGGCAGAGGTACCCATCGGAGTGGGAGAATCCGTGGGGGAATCGCGGCGGTCGTGCATTGAACGAGTGCGGCTTCCTCGCTAGCGTTCGCAACCGTCATCCGATTCGTGTACTCCCACAGGAGCGACGATCGGTTCCCCAGCAAGGAGAGTCATGAGCCAGTTCCCGCCGCCCCCGGGGTCACCCCAGGACCCGTACCAGCAGGGCCAGCCGGGTCAGCCGTATCAGCAGGGCCAGCCGTATCAGCAGGGCCAGCAGGGCCAGTGGCAGCAGCCGCAGGGCCAGCCGTATGGCGCCCCGCAGGGCCAGCCGCAGGGTCAGCCCTATCAGCAGGGCCAGCCGTATGGCACCCCGCAGGGTCAGCCGCAGGGCCAGCCGTATCAGCAGGGTCAGCCGTATCAGCAGGGCCCCGCGGGCGGATTCCCGGCCGCGCCGCAGTACCAGGGGCAGCAGGCCACGGGGCCGCAGGCGACCGACGCGTTCGGTCGCGGCTGGAACCTGTTCACCAAGAACTGGGGCGTTCTCGTCGGTGCGATCCTCGTGTGGGCGATCGGGATCATCATCGTCTACGTGGTCGGGATGCTCGCCGTCACGACCCTCTTCGCCGGCGCGGGCAGCGGCCTGAGCGTCGACAGCAGCGGTGGGGCCTTCACCGGTCTCTTCGCCGTCGGCATCGGCGGGATCATCGTGCTCAGCCTCCTCCTGGTGGTCGCCACCGTCCTCGCCGGCGCCGCCTTCCTCCACGGCGCGCTGCGGATCGTCGACACCGGCCGGGCCTCGTTCGGGGACTTCTTCGTGTTCCGGAACCCGGTGCACGTGCTCCTGCTCGCGCTGCTGCTCGGCGTGGTCAACGGGGTGCTCTCCTTCACGTTCATCCTCCCGCTCATCGCCGCCTTCTTCACCTTCTTCGCCCTCTACTTCGTGATCGATCGCGGCATGGGCACGATCGAGGCGATCAAGGCGAGTGTCGACCTCGCCTCGAAGAACGTCGGCCAGACCATCCTCATTCTCGTGCTCGCCTACGTCGTGACCTTCATCGGAATGCTCGCGTGCGGCGTGGGCATGCTCGTCGCCGGCCCGGTGTCGCTGCTGGCCGGCACGGTCTTCTACCGCTGGCTCACGGGCCCGTCGCAGCAGTCGGTGGCCCCGAACCACGGCTGACCGCCCGCCACCCATGCAGCACTCGACCCCGGCCGGGCATCGGCCGGGGTCGAGCTGCTTTCGCGGGGCCGGGTCCTTCGAACGCGGTCCGGTCGGGTCGAGGTGACCCAGGTGCTCGGCCGCCTACTCGGGCACCGCGGTGACGAAGTCGACGAGCTCCTCGACCCGCCCGAGCAGGCTCGGCTCGAGGTCCCGGAAGTCCCGGACCCGGCCGAGGATCCGTTTCCAGCCGCGGGCGATGTCCGCCTGGCTGGCCGCCTCCCAGCCGAGAGCCCGCAGCGAGCCCACCTTGATGTCGATGCCCCGCGGGATGTCGGGCCAGGCGGCCAGGCCCACCCGCTCCGGCCGCACCGCCTGCCACACGTCCACATACGGGTGCCCGAGCACGAGCACGCCCGGATGGCGCGCGCATACCTCGGCCGCGATCCGCGACTCCTTGCTGCCCGGCACGAGGTGGTCCACGAGCACCCCGACCCGGCGCCGCGGGCCGGGGGAGAACGCGGCGAGTTCGGCGGCCAGGTGATCGACGCCGTCGAGCATCTCGACCACGACCCCCTCGATCCGGAGGTCCTCGCCCCAGACCTTCTCGATGAGCTCCGCGTCGTGGCGGCCCTCCACCCAGATCCTGGACGCTCGCGCGGTCCGGGCACGAGCGCCGCGCACGGCCACCGAGCCGCTCGCCGTGCGGGCCGGGGCGGCGGGGGCGACCGGACGCACCGGGGGCACGAGCCGAACGGGCCGGCCCTCCACCCAGAAGCCCGCGCCGAGCGGGAACGTGCGGGTCACGCCCCGCCGGTCCTCGAGGACGACCACGTGCGCACCCCCGGACTTCTCCACCCGGACTACCGCGCCCACCCAGCCGGAGGTCACGTCCTCGACCACGAGCCCCGTCCGGGCGGGAATATCGGTCGTCGTCGGTCGCTTGGAATGATGGGGATCACGCGAGAGCACATCCCGCCCGTATCGATCGGTCACGGCGTGAGGTTACGCACAACGGGTCGGCCGGTGTGGGAGGCGCGATGGCGACCCGGCGATTGCGCGGCGTAGAATTGGCACTCAGGTACCGTGAGTGCCACCCCAGGGATCGAACGGCGGTCACGGCAACGGCCAGAGCACGAGGAACGGAGGCGCGCGATGACTCGGGAACGGCATATCGACGTGCTTCGCGCGATCGTGCAGGACTACGTGCACACCCGCGAACCGGTCGGCTCGCGCAGCCTCGTCGAACGGCACAACCTCGGCGTGTCACCCGCGACGATCCGCAACGACATGGCGCTGCTCGAGGAGGCCGGGCTCATCACCCAGCCGCACACCTCCGCCGGCCGGATCCCCACGGACGCCGGCTACCGCCTCTTCGTCGACCGGCTCGACGAGATCAAGCCGCTCTCGGCCGCCGAGCGCCGTGCCATCGGTGCCCTCATGCAGGGAGCGGTCGACCTGGACGACGCCCTCGAGCGCACCGTCCGCCTGCTCGCGCAGCTCACCCAGCAGGTCGCGGTCGTGCGGTACCCGTCGCTGCGGCGCTCGGCGCTGCGGCATGTCGAGCTCCTCCCGGCGAGCAGCACCCGCATCCTCATGGTGATCATCAGCGACAACGGCCAGGTCGAACAACGCACGATCGAGGCGGACGAGCCGCTCACCGAGGAGCTCCTGGCCGAACTGCGGGCGCGGATCAACGCGGCCGGCGCCGGGCGCAGGATGCCCGAACTCGCCACCGCCCTGCACCAGATCGCGGCCTCCTTCCCCGCGCAGGACCAGCCGACCGCCGCCGGCGTCGTCACCGCGGTGCTCGAGGTGATCTCCGACGAGATCGAGGAGCGCATCGTCATGGCGGGCACGGCCCACCTGGCCCGCACGAACGTCGACTTCTCCCGCACCATCTCGCCCGTGCTCGAGGCACTCGAGGAACAGGTCGTCATGCTGCGGCTCCTGTCGGACATGGCCTCCGAGCCCTCGATCGCCGTGCGCATCGGCTCGGAGACCCACGACGAGGCCCTCCTCGAGACCTCCGTGGTCGCGGGGCGGTACTCGAGCACCGACGCCGGCGTGCTCGGTCAGCTCGGCGTGATCGGCCCGACCCGTATGGACTACCCGACCACGATGGCCGCCGTGCACGCGGTGGCCAGATACCTGTCCAAGACCCTCTCCTGACCTGCGGTCTGACCAGTTCAACTCGTCCACCACCAGAAAGTAACCAGTGAGCGACTATTACGAGATCCTCGGTGTCTCCCGCGAAGCGACCACGGAGGAGATCAAGCGCGCCTACCGGAAGCTGGCCCGCCAGCACCACCCGGACATCGCCGGGCCGGAGTCGGAGGAGCGGTTCAAGCAGATCACCGAGGCGCATGAGGTGCTCTCCAACCCGGAGAAGCGGCAGATGTACGACGTCGGCGGCAGCCAGGGCGGCAGCGGTGCCGGCTTCGGGTTCTCCGACATGTTCGACTTCTTCGCCGCCGCCGCGGGCGGGGCGACCCAACGCGGGCCGGTCTCCCGGTCCCGGCGGGGCCAGGACGCGCTCGTGCGGGTCTCGATCTCGCTCGCGGACGCCACGTTCGGCGTGACGAAGGAGCTCGAGGTCGACACGGCCGTCATGTGCGAGGCGTGCCACGGCACGTGCACCCGCCCCGGCACCAGCCCGACCACCTGCCCCACCTGCCACGGACGCGGCTCCGTGCAGCGCGTGGCCCGCTCGTTCTTCGGCAACATCATGACCAACGCCCCGTGTTCCGACTGCGGCGGCTTCGGCACGATCATCTCCGAGCCGTGCGCCGAATGCTCCGGCGAGGGCCGGGTCCGGGCGCGTCGGACCATCTCGGTCAACATCCCGGCCGGCGTCGACACCGGCACCCGGATCAAGCTCACCGGGAAGGCAGAGGTGGGCCCGGGCGGGGGACCCGCCGGCGACCTGTACGTCGAGGTGCGCGAGCAGCGCCACGAGACGTTCACCCGCCGCGGCGACGACCTGCACTGCACGGTCGAGCTGCCCGTGACCGCCGCGGCCCTGGGCACGGTCGTCACCCTCGAGACCCTCGACGGTATCCACGACGTCGACATCGCGCCCGGCAGCCAACCCGGCCAGGTGCTCACCCTCAAGGGTCTCGGGGTGGGCCACCTCAACCGCACGGGCCGCGGCGACCTCAACGTCCACCTCGAGGTGGAGGTGCCCACCAGGCTCTCCGAGGAGGAGGAGGAGCTGCTGCGTCAACTCGCCGTGCTCCGCGGCGAGGAGCGCCCCGAGGCCCGCGTGGCGGCCACGAAGAACTCCGTGTTCCAGCGACTCAAGGACACCTTCGCGAGCCGATGACCGATCCCGTGTTCTTCGCCGCCGACCTGCCGGCGGCCGCCCGGGTGGGCGACACGTTCGAACTCACCGGGCCCGAGGCGCGCCACGCGGTCGCCGTGCGGCGGATCCGCGTGGGGGAGGCGATCGAGATCGTGGACGGCGCCGGCACCCGTCTGCGCGGCCGCGCCACCGCCGTAGGCGCGAACCCGCCGTCGCTCACGCTGGGCGTCGAGGACCGCGTGCTCGAGCCGGCGCCGTCCCCCGAGCTCATCCTCGTGCAGGCCCTCGGCAAGGGCGGCCGCGACGAGGCGGCCATCGAGGCCGCGACCGAACTCGGGGTCGACGCCGTCGTGGCGTGGCAGGCCGAGCGCTCCGTCGCCCGCTGGGACGGCCCGAAGGTGGCCAAGGGCGTCCATCGCTGGGAGTCGATCCTGGTCGCCGCCGCCAAGCAGTCCCGGCGCGCCCGCTTCCCGCGGATGCTCGGCTTCGCGGCGGGCCCCGGGATCCTCGGGGCCGGCGGGCCACTCGGACCCGCGATCGCCGCCGGGGCCCGGATCCTCGTTTTCCACGAGAGCGCCGAGGCCCCCCTGACGGCGACGGCTCTCGGGGACGGGGGCGACGCGGGGCCCGCGGACCGGCCCGTTGTCGTGGTCGTGGGCCCGGAGGGCGGACTGAGCGAGGCGGAACTGGCCCGCTGGTCCGGCGCGGGCGGCACGGCGACCCTCCTCGGGCCCCATGTGCTGCGCACCTCGACGGCCGGCCCGGCCGCTCTCACGGTCCTGAACGCGCGGCTCGGGCGCTGGTAGCCGCCCAGCCACTAGGCTCAGCCTTGCCCCGCCACTACCGGTCGCCACAGCAGAAAGGCTCAGGGTTCCCTCCCGATCATGTCCGCGTCCACGCACTCCCCACCAGAACCGTCGTCCCCCGACGAGGCGACCCACCAGGTCGTCATCCCCGACTCGGTTCCCATGGTCGCCCTGCTCGGTCGACGCGACGAGGTGATCCGCGCCGTCGAGTCCGGGTTCCGGGGCCTCGACGTGCACGTGCGCGGCAACGTCGTCACGCTCACCGGACCGGCCGGCCAGGTCGACCTCGCGCACCGGCTGTTCGATGAGCTGAGTCAGATCGCGGCGGCGGACCAGCCGCTCTCGGCCGACGCCGTCGAACGCGCGATCGGGATCCTCACGGCCACGTCCGACAAGCCGGCCGAGGTGCTCACGATGAACATCCTCTCGGGCCGTGGGCGCACGATCCGCCCCAAGACGGTCGGGCAGAAGGACTATGTCGAGGCCATCGACCGCAACACCGTCGTGTTCGGGATCGGCCCCGCGGGCACCGGCAAGACCTACCTGGCGATGGCGAAGGCGGTCAAGGCGCTCCAGTCCAAGGAGGTGAACCGGATCGTGCTCACCCGCCCCGCGGTCGAGGCGGGGGAGCGGCTCGGGTTCCTTCCCGGCTCCCTCAACGACAAGATCGACCCGTACCTGCGGCCCCTCTACGACGCCCTGCACGACATGGTCGACCCCGAGTCGATCCCGCGGCTCATGGCCGCGGGCACGATCGAGGTGGCACCGCTGGCGTACATGCGCGGCCGCACCCTGAACGACGCCTTCATCATCCTCGACGAGGCGCAGAACACCTCACCCGAGCAGATGAAGATGTTCCTCACCCGCCTCGGCTTCGGCTCTCGGATCGTGGTCACCGGTGACGTGACCCAGGTCGACCTGCCGGTGGGAACACACTCCGGCCTTCGGGTCGTGCAGGAGATCCTCGCCGGGATCGACGACATCGCCTTCTGCCGGCTCACGAGCGCCGACGTCGTGCGGCATCGGCTCGTGGGTGACATCATCGACGCCTACACCGGCTACGACGAACGCAGCGATGGCCCGGAGGATCGGCGCCCGGTCCGGCGGGGTCATCCGCGCCGCGCGCCGGGCAGCTCGGTCGACTCCGGCGATTCGGGACACTCGGGATACTCGGGACGTTCGGCGGGCCGCGCCGACCAGGAAGGACCGGCATGAGCGTCGACATCATGAACGAATCGGACACTCCCGTCGACGAGGTCGAGTTCGTGGCCCTCGCCCGGCACGTGCTCGATGCGATGTTCGTGCACCCGCAGGCCGAGCTGGAGATCCGGTTCGTCACGACCGACGTCATGACCGAACTGCACGAGCAGTGGCTCGACGAGCCCGGCCCGACCGACGTCATGTCCTTCCCGATCGACGAACTGCGCCCCGGCACCGAGGCGGAGCCGTCCGACGAGGGGATGCTCGGCGCCGTCGTGCTCTGCCCCGAGGTCGCGGCCGCCCAGGCCCGTGAGGCCGGGCACTCGGCGGTGGAGGAGATGCTCCTGCTCACCACGCACGGCATCCTGCACCTGCTCGGCTACGACCACGCCGAGGCCGCGGAGGAGAAGGAGATGTTCGACCTGCAGCGGCAACTGCTGTTGACCTTCCTGGCCGGAGCATGAACGAGGGCGTGACCGAGGCGATGGCCGCGCCGATCCCGCTGCTCGTCGCGGTGGCGGTCGTGGCGATCGCGGCCGGCGCGATCCTCTCCGCGGGGGAGGAGGCCGGCCGGTCGATCACCCGCGCCGCCGCCCACGAGGCCGCGATCGAGGGCCGCCGCCGCGCCGGTGCGCTGCGCGCGATCGCCGCGATCGCGGCCGACTCGACCGGCCCGGTGCGCGCGACGGCCTACCTGCGCCTCGTCACCGAGATGACGGGCGCGGTCTGCGTCACCCTCGTCTACGCGGTCGTCTTCGAGCGGTGGTGGGTCGCGCTCCTGTGCGCGGTCGCGACGGTCGCGCTCCTCAACATCGTCGTGGTGGGGATCAGCCCGCGCACGCTCGGCCGCCGCCGGCCCGTCGCCGTGCTCGCCCTCGTCGGTCCGTTCATGCACGGCGCCCACCGGATCATGGCCCCGTTCGTGGCCCGGGTGGGTCCCAGCCGGGCGAGCGGCCCCACCTGGGAGACCGAGGGCGAGCTGCAGGACATGGTCGACCGGGTGGCCGAGAGCGCGCACATCGAGGACGACGAGCGCGAGATGCTCCAGTCCGTGTTCGAGCTCTCGCGCACGATGGTGCGCGAGGTCATGGTCCCGCGCACCGACATGGTCACGGTCCGGCCGGATGTCACCCTGACCAAGGCGCTCAGCCTGTTCACGCGCTCCGGGTTCTCGCGGATCCCCGTCGCGGGCGAGAGCCTCGACGATCTGCGCGGGGTGCTCTACCTCAAGGATCTGCTGCGCAAGCTCACGAGCGCGCCGGAACGCTCCGAGCATCGCATCGAGCGGGTCATGCGGGAGGCCGTGTTCGTGCCGGAGACCAAGGTGGTCGACGACATGCTCGCCCAGATGCGCGCCTCCGGCGTCCACATCGCCATCGCGTTCGACGAGTACGGCGGGGTCGCCGGGCTCGTGACGATCGAGGACGTGCTCGAGGAACTCGTGGGCGACCTGACCGACGAGCACGACCAGAGCGAGCCGCAGGTCGAGCCCGACGGCGACGGCTACCGGGTGCCCGCGCGGCTCCCGCTCGACGAGCTCGGTGAGCTCTTCGACCTCGAGATCGACGATCCGGAGGTCGATTCCACGGGTGGACTGCTGACCAAGGCGCTCGGCCGCGTGCCGATCCTCGGCTCCGTCGCCCTCGACCACGGGCTCCGGTTCGAGGTGGTCGAGGCCTCGGGCAGGCGCCGGCGCGTCTCCACGATTCTCGTCACCCGCGCGCAGGAGAACTCGCCTGCGGAGCCGACCACTCACCCCGAGGAGACCCCGCATGGCCCGTGACGCGACATTCCGCAGCGGCTTCGCCTGCCTCGTCGGACGCCCCAACGCAGGCAAGTCCACGCTGACGAACGCGCTCGTCGGTGAGAAGGTGGCGATCACCTCGACCCGGCCGCAGACCACCCGGCGCGCGCTCCGGGGTATCGTCAACCGCCCCGACGGCCAGCTCGTGCTCGTCGACACCCCGGGTCTCCACCGGCCGCGCACCCTGCTGGGCGAGCGCCTGAACGATCTCGTGGCCGACACCCTCTCCGAGGTCGACGTCATCGGCTTCTGCCTGCCGGCCGATCAGCCGATCGGGCCCGGAGACCGGTTCATCGCCGGGCAGTTGGCCTCCCGTCGCACCCCGGTCGTGGCGATCGCCACGAAGATCGACGCCGTCGGCCCGGAACGGGTGGTCCATCACCTCACGCAGATCGGCGACCTCGGGGACTGGGCGGAGATCGTGCCGGTCTCGGCGACCCGCGGGACCCAGGTCGACCTGCTCGCGGAGATCCTCGTGCGCTACCTGCCCACCGGGCCCGTGCTCTACCCGGACGGGGAACTCTCGGACGAGGATCCCGAGGTGACGATCGCCGAGCTCGTGCGCGAGGCGGCGCTCGAGGGCGTGCGGGACGAGCTTCCGCACTCCCTCGCCGTGCTGGTCGAGGAGATCGTCGAGCGCCCGGACCGGCGGGACCACCTCACGGACGTGCGCGTCAACCTCTACGTCGAGCGCCCCTCCCAGAAGGCGATCATCATCGGCACGCGCGGGTCCCGGCTGCGTCAGGTCGGCACCCAGGCGCGGCAGGGGATCCAACGGCTGCTCGGCGTGCCGGTCTACCTCGACCTGCACGTCAAGGTGGCCAAGGACTGGCAGAAGGATCCCAAGCAGCTGCGACGGCTCGGATTCTGACATGGGGCTGCGCGGCGTCCTGGGCACGGAACGCACGGTCGAGCTGCGCACGGGCTGGCAACGATTCTGGCCCGTCGCGCTCACCAGCCTCGTCGTCGCCACGATCCTGGGGGTGAGCGGGGCCCTCGCCGGTCCGCGATGGGCGCCGACCGAGATGCACCGCACGATCGTCCCGACGACGGCCGACGTGCGCATCGGCGGCACCGAGCAGAGCCCCGTGGGCACTTACACGGTGCGTGTCGAGCCGATCCGGATCGACCTGGGGGAGGTGACGGTCGACGGCCTGCTCTTCCTCCCGGAGGGGGCCCCGGCCGGCCCGGGGGTCGTGTTCATGCACGGGGCCGGCACCGGTGAGCCGGAGGCGTTCGCCCCGCACGGGCAGGCGCTCGCCAGTGCCGGCATCCGCGTGCTCGTGCCCGCCAAGCGCCTCGACGACTACAGCACCCGCGAGCGGAACTATCCCAGCATGGCCCAGGACTACCTCGTCTCCTGGCGGTACCTGCGCGAGCGGGTGCCGGGGGTCGACCCGGACCGGGTCGGGTTCTACGCCGAGTCCGAGGGCGCCTGGATCGCGCCCATCGCGGCGGCGGACGAGCCCGACGTCGCCTTCCTCATGCTCATCTCGGCGCCGGTCGTGCCGCCCCGGGAACAGGCGGCCTTCGCCACCGCCAACTACCTGCGGAACACCCACGTGCCCCGGGGGGTGTTCCGGGCGATCCCGCGAGCGCTCGGGGCCCAGATCCCCGGCGGCGGCTTCGAGTACGTGGACTTCGACGTGCTGCCCTACCTGCGCCAGGTCGACGTGCCCGTGCTCATGGCCTACGGGACGGACGACGCCTCCATGCCGATCGTGCAGGGGGCGCTCATCGTCATCGACACCCTGGCCGCGCACGGGAACGACGCGGTCACGGTGCGCTATTTCGACGGCGCCGATCACGGTCTCATGATCGACGAGCAACTGGCCCCGGGATTCACCACGGTCCTCAGTTCGTGGACCCTCGGACTGCCCGCGACGGCGAGCGCCCCGCCGCAGATCGCCGGTGACCGGCCCGAGCAGGAGTACCGGGCCGCCGCCGTGCCGTCACCGGCATGGTTCGCCTCGGGTGACATGCTCGTGTGGTCGATCATCGGCTCCTTCCTCCTCGTGGTCGCCGGGCTCGGTCTCGGGGCCGTGAGCCTGGTGCGACGGCGCAGCCCGGCCGCGGCGGTCGGCCGGCTCGCGGTGGCGGCCGGACTCGCCGCACTCGCCGTCGTCACGACGTTCGTGGCGTATATCGCCCAGATCGCCACCCTCGCGATGAACTACCATCTCGACGACACGGTCGTCATCGGTGGCTGGATCCTGGTTCAGCTCCTCGGGATCTTCGCGGTGGTGGTCGGCGTCGTCTCCGTCCGGGCGGCCATGCACGCGAGACGCGCCGGTACGTATTTCACGGTGACGGATAAGGTGAGTTGGTGGGCGACGCATGTCGGGTCGCTCGCGTTGTTGTTGGTCGCCGCGTATTGGGGCGTCTTCCCGGCCGTCGGTTGATGAGGAACCACCCGCCGACGCCCGGGGTGCGAGATCGATTCGGAGGAACGCATGAGGTACAGCTACGGGCCGGGTGACTGGCTCACGCTCGCTCACGACGGCGCGGGGGCGCTCGTGCACCCCGGCATTCCTCCCGCGGTGGTCGAACGGGTCTGGGGTGCGATGGTCGCCGCCGCACCCATGCCCGCCTGGGTGCGTGAACTCGAGGGCACGGCCGGGCCGTACGCCCTCGTGCACATGGGCGTCGACGGCGTGCGGGTGCTCCTGCGCGGATCGGTCTCCGCGCTCATCGGCGGCCGGCGGCTCAGCGGCAGGGACGGCGCCCCGTGGGCCGAGCACATCGGCCTGGGCGTGTACGAGGCGCACGTGTGGGTCGAGGGTGCCTCGGTCGAGCGCACCTATCCGCTCGCCGGCGGAGTGGTCTTCGCGCACACCCTGAGCGTGCGCGATCCACGCGGCGCCCAGGGAACCGTGCGGGTCGCCGGGGCCACGATCGCGCAGATCCTCGGCGTCCAGCCCGAACTCGCGCCCGCGCCGCCCGTGCCGCCGGTGCCGCTCGTCACCGGGGAGCAGTCGCCGCCGCCGGCGGGCACCAGCCAGACGGACACGGCGGGCCCGGTGGGCACGGCGGGCCCGGCGGGCCGGCTGGGCCAGGCGGGCCCGCCCGACCACGGCGGCCGGACCGGCTCGGCCGCGGCCCTCCCGCCGGAACCACCCCCCGGGGAGGGGGCGTTGGACGACATCAGCGACATCGAGGAACTCGAGCGCACGATCCTCGGCCGCCCGTTCGCCCGCGGCCCCGTTCCGGGTGGAGCACCGGAGCCCGCACCCCCGGCACAATCGCTGCCACCAGTGCCACCGGTGCCGCCTGCGCCGCCCGTGCCACCAGTGCCACCAGTGCCACCGGTGCCACCAGTACCGCCTGCGCCGCCCGTGCCACCGGAGCCGCCGGCGCAGTCGCTGCCCCCGGCGCCGTCCGCGCAGTCGCTGCCACCGGAGTCGCCCGCGCAGTCGCTGCCCCCGGAGCCGCCCGCGCAGTCGCTGCCACCGGCGCCGCCCGCGCAGTCGCTCCCTCCGGAGCCGCCCGCGCCGCCCGCCGCGGCAGCGCCACCTGAGCCGTCAATGCCACCTGAGCCGTCAGTGCCACCTGAGTCGTCAGTGCCACCTGCGCCGTCAGTGCCACCTGCGCCGCCAGTGCCACCTGCGCCGTCAGCGCCGGAGCACAGCCTGCCGGCGGGGATCATCGACTCCGTGCCGCGAACCCGCCCGGGCCTTGCTCGGCCGCAGCCGGCCGGGGCGCCGGTCGACGATGCCACGATCATTCCCCACAGGTACGGCCCCGACGGCGACGCACCGGCCCCGAGCGCCGGCTCCGCCGTGGATGCGGCGCCCGAGTCGACGATCCTCTCCTCCGTGCCGCCCGCCCAGGCGGCCCGGCTCGCCTCCGCCCAGGCCGCCCAGGGGGTCCAGGGCGCCCAGGGCGCCCAGGCCGCCGAGGATACGGCGGCGACCCGGGCGATCCTGCGCGTCTCCACGGGGCAGGTGTGCCACCTGAGCACCCCGGTGCTCGTGGGGCGCTCCCCGGATGCGGGTGCCTCGACGGTCGCGGGCGCGGCGCCCCAGCTGCTCGCCGTGCCCTCCCCGAACCTCGACGTCTCGCGTAATCACGCCGAGATCCGGGTCGAGGGCGAGCACGTGCTCGTGACCGACCTGCGGTCGACGAACGGAACGGTCGTCAACACTCCCGGGGCGGGCCCGCGCCGTCTTCGCGCGGGGGAGAGCGTGCAGGTGGGATCCGGAACCACGATCGACCTCGGCGACGGCGTCACCATGATCGTGGACCAGGGCGCATGAGCCGGAGACGGCCGACCTCGACGCCGCCGACTCTCGCCGGTCACACCTACGAGCAGCTCATCGGGACCGGGGGCTTCTCCGACGTCTTCCGTTACCGTCAGCACCTCCCGAGCCGGCTCGTGGCGGTCAAGGTGCTCCTCACCGACGCCACCGACGCCCAGGCGCGCCACCAGTTCGTGGCCGAGGCGAACCTCATGGCCCAGCTCTCGGCGCATCCCTCGATCGTGACGATCCACCACGCCGACATCGCCTCGGACAATCGCCCGTACCTGGTGATGGAGTACTGCCCGCGGCCGAACCTCGCCGCCCGGTACAAGTCGGAGCGCATCGCGGTGCCCGAGGCGCTGCGGATCGGCATCCGGCTCGCCGGCGCCGTCGAGACCGCCCACCGGGCCGGGATCCTGCACCGCGACATCAAGCCGGCGAACGTGCTCACGACCGACTACGGGTGGCCCGCGCTCACGGACTTCGGCATCTCGGTCGCCGCGCAGGTTCCCGACGACATCGCCACCGGCATGTCGATCCCGTGGGCCGCCCCCGAGTTCTTCGACGACGACACCCCCCGGGGCCCGGGCGGGGACACCTACGCCCTCGCCGCGACCATCTACACGATCATCGCCGGGCGCTCACCCTTCGAACGGCCGGGCGGGCCGAACACGGCCCTCGATCTCATGGCACGGATCCAGCGGGATCCGGTGCCGGAGCTTGCGGGACCGGACGTGCCGGTCGCGCTCGATACCGTGCTGCGGCGGGCCATGGCCAAGCGGGCGGGGGACCGGTTCGCATCGGTGGCCGAGTTCGGCCGCAGCCTCCAGCGGATCGAGGAGGAACTCCACCTCGCCCACACCCCGCTCGACCTGCCGGACACCTCCCGGCTCGTCTCCGAGGCGGACGAGGACCAGCGCACCCGGGCCCGGCCGATCCGCAGCATCTCCGCGGCGGCGTCCCCGGCCACGGCCCGGGGCTTCGCGCCGGCCGGCGGCTCCCAGGCGCAGCAGCCGACACGGGCGCGCGGGGTGCCCGCCATCGACCCGGCGGCGGATGCTCCGGTCACTCCGGACGCGCCCCCGCCGCCGGCCGGGGGGCGTCGACGCCGCTGGCCCGCCTACGCGGTCTCCGCGGGAATCGTCGTGGCGGTCGTGGCCGTGGCCGTCTCGGGCGTACTCGGCTCCCCGGATGCGCCCGCGACCCCGGAGCCGACCCTCGCGCCGCCGACCGTGGAGCACGTGCCCGCCCCCGACCCGCCGAGCGACCTGCGGGCCACGGACGTCGAGGAGAATGCGGACGGCGGGGCGGCCGTCACGTTCGCATGGACCGCGGCCCCGGGATATACGGGCGATTACGTATGGCAGGTCGTGGGCACGAACGAATCGGCGCGGATCGACGAGCCGACGCTCGCGATCGACCGGGACTCCGGTAGCGTGGTGTGCATAGAGGTGGCATCCGTCAACGATCGAGGCGTCCTGTCGCGCTTCGAACAGGCCTGTGGATAGGGACGACAGCGGTGACAATGCAAGTGGAGTTCTGCGGGGAGTGGTTCGACCTCGACGAGCGGGAGCCGTTCCTCATCGGCCGTGAGGGCGACCTCGAGGTCGACGACAACCCGTACCTGCACCGGCAGTTCCTCACGATCACGCAGGTCGAGGGGATGTGGTGGCTCAACAACGTGGGCTCGCGGCTCTCCGCCACGGTGACCGACTCCGACGGGCACGTGCAGGCCTGGCTGGCACCCGGTGCGCGGCTGCCGCTCGTCTTCGCCCGCACGACCGTGCTGTTCACCGCCGGGCCCACGACCTACGAACTGACCATCGTGGGGTCGTCCCCGACCTTCACCTCCTCCACGCCGAGCCTGCACGCCGGCGGGGAGACGACGATCGGCCCCATCACCTTCACGGAGTCGCAGACCCTGCTCATCCTCTCCCTCGCCGAGCCGGTGCTGCTCGGGCGCGGCACCACCGCCTCGATCCCCACCTCGGCCACCGCCGCGCGCCGGCTTGGGTGGAACATCACGAAATTCAACCGGAAGCTCGACAACGTGTGCGATAAGCTCCACCGGCAGGGTGTTCGAGGACTCCGGGGCGGTCAGCAGCAGCTGGCCGTGAATCGGCGGGCTCGGCTGGTCGAGCACGCGGTCGCCTCGCGGCTCGTGACCCAGGCCGACCTCGAACTGCTCGAGGCGAATGCCCGGGAGATGCAGGCGCAGGAGTAGGCACCCGCCCGGCGCGCCCCGGCGGGCCGAATCGTGGTCCGCCCAGCGGGCGGGCACGGCCGCGAGGCCTGCACGACCGGCTCGTCCGACGACCACCACCAACGATCAGCCATGACGACTTCCGCACGAGGAGCGAGGACAGCTTGGAGCGCAGACTGCACCGCCGGCGTCAATGGATCAGTGCCACGGTCACCACCCTCGTGGCGGCCCTCGTGCTGGTGCTCTCGCTCACCTACCAGGGCGTGGCCACGGCCGATGTCGACCTGCACGACGGCGGGGTCTGGGTCACGAACGACCAATCGGTGCAGGTGGGGCGGCTGAACGAGCCGGTCGGCAAGCTCGACGCGAGTCTCGCCGGCACGTCCCGTTCGCTCGACGTGCTCCAGCAGGGCAGCGACGTGTTCCTCCTCGACCGTCAGGTCGGGGCCATCCAGCGGATCGATACGGCGACCGTCCAGCTCGCCGACGCCTCGCTTCCCCTGCCCGCGAACAGCGAGGTCGAGATCGGCCGGAACACCGTCGGCATCTTCGACCCGCACACCGGCAACGTCTGGTCCCTTCCCTTCGACGGCCTCTCCGTGCTCGCGGATCCGACGGCCGTTCCCGCGGCGCGTGTGGGCGAGAACGCCTCGCTGGCCGTCGCCGACGACGGCACCGTGTACGCCCTCGACCCCGTGCCCTCGGAGATCGTCACGATCGAACCGGAGACGCGCGAGGCGCTCGGGCAGGACGATTCCGATGCCCCCGAGGGCCCCGACGGCGCCGATGGCTCCGATGGTTCCGGGGACAGTGAGAACACTGGGGAATCCAAGGACACCGAGGACACAGAGGACACAGAGGACACGGCCGAGGTTCCCCGCATCCCACTCGGGGAGAACGTGGACCTGAGCACCTCGACCACGCAGCTGACGGCCCTGGGTGATACGCCCGTCGCGCTCGCCTACGACGACCAGGACCGCACCCTCGAACTGCTTCGGCCGGAGGCCGAGCCGATCGACCTGACCGGTACGGGGGTCGACCTGGCCTCGGCACGGATCCAGGCGCCGTCCGCAGGCTCCTCCGAGGTGTTCATCGCGACGAGCGATGCGCTCCTCGCCGTCCCGCTCGACGGGAGCGAACCGCGGATCGAACGCGTGCAGGCCGGAACTCCGACCGCCCCGGTGCAGGTCGCCGGCTGCGTCCACGGTGCCTGGGCGAGCGGGGAGTACGTGCGCTCGTGCACCGGCGCCGAACCGATCCACGAGCCGATCCCCGGGTACACGACCGGGCAGCTGAAGTTCCGGGTCAACCACGAGCTCGTGGTGCTCAACAACCTCGACGACGGCGACTCCTGGCTCCTCGAGGACACCCTCATCCTCGTGGACAACTGGACCGAGGTGACCCCGCCGAGCGACGAGGAGGCCGAGGAGGAGGACTCCCAGGACCTCACCCGCGACGACGTGCCCCTCGATCAGCAGGAGAACCACGACCCGGTGGCCCAGGACGACGAGTTCGGCGTCCGCGCGGGCGGCAGCGTCGTGCTGCCCGTCCTCTTCAACGACTCCGATCCCGACGGCGATCTGCTCACCGTGACCGACGTGGGCTCGGTGCCGGAGAACTTCGGGGCCCTCGAGCTCGTGCACGACGGCCGGGCGGTGCAGCTCCACGCGGGCGGCGGCGCCGGCGGCACCGTGCAGGTCGACTATTCGATCAGCGACGGCCGGGGCGGCAGCTCCGACGCCACGATCTCGATGCGGGTCGTGCCCGAGTCCGTGAACGAGCCCCCGACGCAGGTCGAGGACATCGGCCTGACCGTCGCCTCCGGGGCCACGACGAGCGTGGACGTGCTCACCTCGGTGCAGGACCCGGACGGCGATCCGGTGTACGTGGTCAGCGGCGAGTCGACCGAGCAGCACGACGTCGTGGTCAATTCCACCGGCCTCGTGCAGATCTCCGACCGCGGGCTCACGACGGGAGAGCGGACCGTGCCGATCACCGTCTCGGACGGGCGCAGCACGGCCGAGGTGGTCATCTCCCTGACCGTGCTCGATCCCGGCCCGGTGCCGCCGGAGGTCGTCTTCGACTACGCCCACGGCTTCACAGGCGCGCCCATCGACGTCTCGCCGCTGGTGAACGACCGCGACCCCGCCGGGAAGCCGCTGCGGCTCGCGCAGGTGGGGCAGGCCGAGGGCGCCACGATCAGTCCGCGCCTCGACGACGGCATCTTCACCCTCACCGCCCCCGCCGCCGGCAGCTACTACGTGCAGTACACGGCCGCGAACGACGACGGTCTCTCGGCCGAGGGGCTCGTGCGGGTCGACGTCTCCGACCCGGTACAGGCGCCCCCGACCGCCGTGGCCGACACGGCCCTGCTTCCGCCGGGCGGCACGGTGCTCGTGGACGTGCTGGCCAACGACGTCGACCCCTCCGGCGGGGTCATCGCCGTGGAACGGGTGGACGCCCCCGGCTTCCTCTCGGTGTCGATGACCGATCACCGGCTGCTCGAGATCTCCTCCGCCCGCGGCTTCACCGGCCCGGCCACCCTCGACTACACGGTCTCCAACGGCTACGGCCGTTCCGTGGGCACGGTCACCGTGATCCCGTTGCCCGTGAGCGGCACCGCCCTGCCCCCCGTCGCGCGACCGGACACCGCGCGGGTGCGCGCCGGGGACTACGTGACGATCCCGGTGCTGGCCAACGACACCCACCCGGACGGCCTCCCGATCGAGCTGCGGTCGCAGCTGGTCGAGGTCCCCGACGCCGGGATGATCTTCACCTCCCAGAACACCGTGCGGTTCAAGGCGCCCGACGAGGCCCAGACGCTCGAGGCGATCTACGCGATCGAGGACTCGAACGGGCAGTCCTCCTCCGCGACGATCACGATCTACGTGGTCGAGCACTCGGACGAGGTGAACTCCGCGCCCCGGCCGGAGCCCGTGGACGTGCGGGCCTTCGCCGGTGAGCGGATCCGGATCCCGATCGACCTCGTGGGCATCGACCCGGACGGCGACTCCGTGACCCTCGCCGGGGTCTACGACGCGCCGACGCTGGGCCGGGTGCTCGAGGTGGGCACGGGCTGGCTCGACTACCGGGCCGCGAGCGACGCCCAGGGCATCGACACGTTCAGCTACCTCGTGGTCGACCGGCTCGGGGCGACCGCCACGGCCGAGATCCAGGTGGGCGTCATCCCGCCCCCGGCCACGAACTCCCCGCCGCTCGCGGTCGCCGACCACATCGCGGTACGCCCCGGGCGCGCGATCCAGGTCGACGTGCTCGCCAACGACACGGACGCCGACGGTGACCAGCTCACCTTCGGCGTGCCCGCGTTCACCCAGACGGCCGGCCTTGATCTCGAGGTGCAGGACAGCCTCGTCACCTTCACCTCCCCGGACGAGGAGGGGCCGCTCGTGCTCGGCTACCAGGTGACCGACCGGCGCGGTGGGACCACCGAGGGCACCCTGACGGTCGAGGTGAGCGCCGACGCGCCGCTGCACCAGCCCGTCGCCGTGGACGACGTCGTGCCCGACCACGCGATCATCGACGCCGAGACGGCCACGCTCGACGTGCTCGCCAACGACTGGGATCCCGACGGCGCCCGCAGCGACCTGAGCCTGAGCATCACCGATCCCTCGACGACGGAGGCCGGGGCCCGGATCGCCGGCGGCCAACTCGAGGTGACCGTGCCGGACACCCGCGAGGTGCTCGTGTACACGGTGACCGATTCCGACGGACTCACCGGGCACGCCTTCGTGGAGATGCCCGGGCGCCTCGACACCGGCCCCGTGCTGCGCCCCGACGTCGAACTGAGCGTCAACACCGGTGAGGAACTCGCGATCGACCTGGCCGACGTGGTCGTCGCCCCGAGCGGCCGGCCCGTCCAGCTCTCGGATGCGGCCGCCACCGTGGCCACGAACTCCGACGGCACCTCGCCCGTGGTCGACAACACGACCCTGCGGTTCGTGTCCGCGGACGACTACGTCGGCCCGGCGACCCTCACGTTCCGGGTGACCGACGCCGAGGACCCGAACGCGAACGGGATCCTCGTCTCCACCCTCACCCTGCCGATCCAGGTGCTCCCGATCGGCGCCGTGCCGCCGACGATGCGCGGCGGCAGCGTCGACCTCGAGGCCGGCGGCGATCCGCAGGAGCTCATCCTCGGGCAGCTGACCGACGACGTCGACACCGACGTCGAGGACCTCACCTACGAGGTGGTCGACCAGGTCTCCGGATTCGACGCCCAGATCGTCGACGGCATGGTGCTGCGGGTGAGCGCCGACATCGACACCGCGGCGGGCGCGAGCGGGAACGTGACCGTGCGGGCCACCGACCCCGAGGGCGGCAGCGGCACCGCCGCCATCGCGGTCCGGGCCCTGGCCTCGACCGAGCCGCTCATCGTGACCGGCCCGGACGACCTGGGCGAGGTGCACCAGGGCGTGGCCTCGACGATCGACGTGCTCGCCAACGACTCGAACCCGTTCCCCGGCGAGACGCGCACGATCACCGACGCGACGGTCGAGTCCGGCTCCGGCACGGTCACGATCGACGGCGCGAGCGTCGTGCTCACCCCGAGCGCGGACTACGTGGGCCGCATGAGCGTCGTCTACCGGGTCGTGGACGTCACCGGGCAACCCGAGCGGACCGTCGAGGGCCGCGTGAGCGCCTCGGTGCTCGGCGTGCCGGAGCAACCGGCACCTCCCCGGATCGAATCCGTGGGCAACGCCCAGGTCGTCGTCTCGATCACCCCGCCGGTCGACAACGGCGCCCCGATCAGCTCCTACATCGTGACCCCGTCGGGCGCGGCCGCGCAGCAGTGCGCGAACACGACCTGCACCCTGAGCGGCCTGACGAACGGCACGACCTACACGTTCACGGTCGCCGCGGTGAACGAGGTCGGGGAGTCGCCCGCCTCGAACCCCTCCGCCGACGCCCGACCGGACGTCAAGCCGGCGCCCGTGACGCCCCCGACCCTCACCTTCGGCGATCAGGAGATCACCGCCGACTGGACCGCGCCCGCGAACGAGGGCACCCCGATCCGCGAGTACCAGCTGCAGATCTCCCCGGCCCCGAGCGGCTCCGGCCAGCAGAGCCTGAGCGGGGGAACCACGAGCTACACGTGGACCGGCCTGAGCAACGGCACGGCCTACCAGTTCCGGCTGCGGGCCATCAACGACGCCCCCGACCCGGGCGACTGGGGTCCGTGGTCGGCCACCGAGATCCCGGCCGGCCTGCCGGACGCGCCCGCGGTGCCGACCGTCGCGCGCGTGGATACCCCCGCGGGCGGGCAGATCGACGTGGCCTGGACCAAGCCCTTCGAGAACGGCGCCGCGATCGCCGCCTACTGGGTGACGATGATCGAGGACGGAAGCGCCCAGGCACCCGTGCGCTTCGACCCGGGCACCACGAGCCACCGGTTCACGGTGGTCAACGGCCGCGACTACGGGTTCCGGGTGGCGGCGGAGAACAAGGCCGGCACGTCCGAGCCCTCGGCGGCCTCGGCGCCCGTGCGCTCCTTCGGCAAGCCCGGCATCCCGACCTCGGTCGACGCGAAGGCCACGGGTGCGAACGGCACCATGACCCTCGACTGGACCGTCCCGAGCGACAACGGTCAGGCGATCTCGAAGTACGAGTACTCGGTCGACGGCGGCTCCTCGTGGACCGCCGTCGCTAACGGCGGGTCCATCACGGGCCTGACGAACGGGCAGCGCTATCAGGTGATCGTGCACGCCTGCAACACCTACTGCGGCGACCCGTCCACCCCGGATGCCGTGACGCCGTACGGCCCGCCCGGCGAGCCGACCCTCTCCTCGAGCAACTCGCCCGACCCGGACAAGTCGAAGCGCTCGATCACGTTCTCGTGGACCGCGGGCAACCCGAACGGGGCCACCGTGGCCACCGAGTACCGCATCGACGGCGGATCGTGGAAGAACGCGAACAACACGGACTCGGTCACGGTGAACGGCGTCAACTGGGAACAGCAGCTGACCATCGACGTGCGGGTGACGAACACCCCGACGGAGGCCGGCAACACGCCGCAGTCCGTCAAGGTGAGCACGAGCGAGTCGATGCCGAAGCCGCAGCCGCCGGGTGCGCCGTCGATCGCGGCACCCGAGATCGACAAGACCCACAGCCCCACGAAGAAGAACCCGGTCATGACGTTCTCCTGGTCGGCAGGCTCCGACCAGGGCGCCGAGACCATCACGACCCAGTACCGCATCGACGGTGGGTCGTGGCAGAACGCGAACAACTCCGGCACCGTGACGAAGCAGGGTCAGTGGGGTCAGAAGATGACGATCGAGGTGCGCGCCACGAACAACTACGGCGACTCGACGAGTGCCACGAAGACGGCCGATCCCGGTGCTCAGCCGTGGAGCGCCGCGAGCAAGGCGACCATCAAGGCCTCGGTGGACAAGGAGACCGTCAAGTTCAGCTGGAGCTCCGGCTCGGCGACGGGAGCCACGATCGACAAGACGGAGATCCGGATCACGGGCACGAGCGGCTGGAATACGACCTCCGCGAGCGGCTCCAAGAGCGTGAAGGTCGGATACTCCAGCACGGCCAAGGTCGAGATCCGGCAGACGACCAACATGGGCGACGTGACCACGGCGACGTTGTCGAAGACGACCGGGGCGAAGCCTCGAAACCCGTCCGCGACACTCAGCCGCGGCCCTGCGTTCACGAGCGGCTGTCAGGTCTCCTCCTGCACCCCGTTCAAGGTGACGTTCAGCCAGATTCTGCCCGGTTCGTACACCGCCGACATCTATCAGGACTTCGGTGGTTCGGTCTCACTCGTGAGGACAGAATCCATGGGCTCGGTCGGCGCGAACGGTTCGTGGACCTCGAGCTACGGGGTGTATGCCGGAAAGAACAACGGCACCTTCTGGGTCGTCATCCGAGGCCCGGAGACCCTCACGACGAACAAGGTGCTCTGGTAGCACCGGTTGCGGTGCAGGAACCCCGTTCCAGAAGGTGCGGGCGGGCCGGTCAGGGCAGCGACGAGTCCGCGGGAGCCGTGAGATCGAAGTCTGGGAGCCCCTGAACGTCCGCGCGCCCCTCGAGGCCCTGGGGGTCTGGGAGTGCACCGAGGTCTGGAAGTGCACCGAGGTCTGGAAGTGCACCGAGGTCTGGAAGTGTGCCGGGGCCCTGGAGTGCGGCGAGGTCACGGCGGTGCCAGGCCTGGTCGGTGACCTCGCTCGTGCCGGTCGGGGTGCGCAGGAACCGTAGGCCCATCGGGCCCCTCCAGTAGTAGGTTCCGGGTCCGAGCATGACGTAGGACCACGAGCCCCGCCCCTGCGGCTGCCCGGGATGATTATGCGTCTTCCAGCGATGGTGCCGGCGGCACAGGCTCGCGAGGTTGCAGGTGCAGGTCGGCCCGCCGACCGGGTCACCCTGGCGGTCGGTCTTCCAGGGGTCGATGTGGTCGGCATCGCAGGCCCGGGCCGGGCGGGCGCATGCCGGGAACACGCAGGTTCGATCCCGTAGGTGGAGGTGGTCCTTGATCACGTCCCCGGCGGCATAGCCGGCGACTTCGTGTTCGGTTTCGAGGTCGATGACCGGACGCACGAATATCTGCGGCCCCCACGACCCACCAGACCCGCGCGGCCTATCAGAGCCCCGTGGCCCGTCAACGGGCGCGCTGTCGGGCATGGCCGGGCCGTGGGGTGTGGTGAACATGGCGACGACCTCGGCGGCGCTGATCACGAGCCCGGGCGGGATCCCCGGCCCCTCGATGCGCACGGGTTCGCGGGCCAACCGGCCCGCGACGTAGGCCGGACCTGCGGCGTGTTCGGGACGAGCCGGACCGGCGGCGTGTTCGGGACAAGTCGTGTCCACCGAGGTGGCCGAGCCCGGCGGGTCCGCGCACGACCCACCGGCGAGCAGGCAGCCAGGATCACGGTCGGGACGATCAGGAGGCCGATCACCGGGATGACGATCGAGTGATCGGTCGCCGGGATGACGATCGGGTGGTCGGTTTCCAGAATGCCAGTCGGGTTGGTCGGGTGGCCTGCCGTCGGGCCAGAACGCCGAGGCGTTCATGTGCAGATACATGACGACCTTCGCCCGCGGCACGCCCCGACCCGACCACGCAGGCCCGCAGGACACACCACCGCCCGCGGCCGTGGCAGGCGCCTCGCCGGTCAGACCCGCCGCCGCTCCGGCCGCGCCTCCCACGGCTGGACTCGCGCCCGTGCCCGCGGCCATGACGTTGGTGCCGCCCGTGCAGTCCAGCGCCCCCGCCCCCGGCGCCTGTGCCTGCCGGGTCTGCTGTGCCTCCTGTGCCTGCTGGCCTGATTGTCCGTTGGTGAGGTCGAAGCCGTCCTGCCGGGTGGGTGCGGGGTGGTGGGTGGCGGCGATGATGCCCTCGAAGGTGAGCGAGCGTCGGGTATCGAGGACCTCACCGGATCCGGCGGCCTTGAGTTGCGCGGCCCCGAAGGCCAGGCTCTGTTCCAGATCGAGGGCCGCGAACGTGGACACGATCGCGTCGATGCGGCCGGTGCCGTCGGTGCCGATGTGGACATCGGCCCGGCGCGGATCGGCCTGCGCCCGCTGCAGGTCGGCGTACTGGTCGGGCATGTGGGTGATCATCGCCTCCCGCACCAGGGACTTGATCGCGTAGCGGCCCCGGATCGCCCCGGCGGCAGCGACCTGGACATCGACGAACCGGGCCGCCTCATCATTCAGGCCGAGGGTCTGTTCGGCCACGAGCCTTGCCGTGTGCGCCCGGGTGCGCCCATCGAGGACCCGCCCGTACAGCAGTGGCAGGCGTTCGGCGACCTCGAGGGCTTCGAGGAGCATCGCCTGGGCGGCGTCGGTGGAGAAGCCGGTCACGGCCGCGAACCAGTTCGCCGCCGAATCGCAATACGAGACCCCCAGGGCCAGATCGGTGTGACACGACCACGCCCCGCACTCTTCGGTGACCGGGCTGCGCTGGGCGATCTCGATCGCCAGGAAGAACAGATCGGCCTCCGCACCCGCCTGGACCTTGCGCACCTGGCGGACCCGGTCCAGTACCGCGTCCTCGGACGCGAGCGAGGCGATCTCCGCTCGCCTCGCTCGCATCTGCCGGGCCGCCTTCGTGCTCATGAAACAACCCTAGAACCGAGCACCGACATTCACCCCGGGCAACTCAACGACAGCCCGAAACCCATGAAATCCCGCGGCATCCCACGGAATCCAGGGAACGGTCCACGCCCCCTCAGGTCGGAGCCGGGTGCGTGTGATTCGGCCGACACCCCGACCGGTAGCCGAGCGTTTATGTGCGGCGGGTACCATCGAACGCCGAAGGACAGGTGCGACGAGAGAGGGTTGAGTGCGGGAGCGCAGGCGAGCCAGGCGCCGGCAATGGGTCGGTGCCGTCGTCACGGCACTCGTCTCCACCCTCGTGGTCGTCCTCTCCCTCACCTACGAGGGCGTGGCCACCGCCGACGTCGACCTGCACAACGGCGGCATCTGGGTCACGAACGACGCCTCGGTGCTCGTCGGCCGACTGAACGAGCCGGTCGGGGAGATCGACGCGAGCACCGCCGGTACCTCCCGGTCGCTCGACGTGCGCCAGCGCGGCGAGAGCGTCTACCTCCTCGATCGGCAGGCCGGCAGCCTGCAGCGGATAGACACGGCCATGGTTGCCCTGGCCGGGAGCAGCGTGCCGCTCGGTCCCGAGGCCGAGGTCGGCCTCGGCGAGAACACGGTCGGCGTGCTCGACCCCCGCACGGGAGACCTGTGGTCCTTGCCCTTCGACGGCGTCTCCGTGCTTGAGGACCCGACCGCGACCGCCACCGCTCATGTGGGCGACGACGCCTCCCTCGCGGTGGCCGACGACGGCACGGTCCACGCCCTCGATCCCGTCCCCGCCGAGATCGTCACGATCGACCCCGCCACCCGACCCGGTGTCGAGGAGCTGACGGCCGACGGCGCCACGGACACCGGCGAGGGCGTCCCCGACGGCTCGGACGGATCCGACGCCGAGGAGGCGGCCGGCGAGGATGCAGAGGCGGGCGGTTCGGGCGCCGAGGACTCCGACGCACCCGATCCCGTCACGCGCACCCCACTGGGCGAGGGCGTCGAGCTGAGTACAGCGCAGACGCAGCTGACCGTCGTCGGCACGGTGCCGGTCGTGCTCGCCTACGACGAGAACGCTCGCAGTCTGCGCCTCCTACGTCCGGACTCTGGGCAGTCGGAGCCGATCGACCTGAGCGACACGGGACTCGACCTCGCCTCCGCCCGGCTGCAGGCGCCGTCGGTCGGAGGATCCGAGGCGTTCATCGCCACCAGTGACGCCCTGATCGCCGTGCCGCTCGACGGCTCCGAGCCTCGGATCGAGCCCGTGGCCGCGGGCGCCCCGGCGCAGCCGGTCCAGGTGGCCGGCTGCGCGTACGGTGCCTGGTCGAGCGCCGATTACGTGCGCTGGTGTGGTTCGGGGGAGCGGGCCGCGGCCGCCGTCCACGAGCAGATCCCCGACTACGGCACGGGTGAACTGCGGTTCCGGGTCAACCACGACCTCGTGGCGCTCAACAACCTCGACGACGGCGACTCCTGGCTGCTCGAGGAGACCCTCGTCCTCGTGGACAACTGGACCGAGACCATCCCGCCCACCGACGAGCAGGAGGAGGACGAGGAGGAGTCCGACGACCTCGTCCAGGAGGACGTCCCGCTCGAGCGCGACCAGGAAAACCGCGACCCCGTGGCGCAGGACGACGATCTCGGCATCCGAGCGGGATCCTCCACGACCCTGCCGGTGCTCGCCAACGACTCCGACGCGGACGGGGACCTGCTGGCGGTGACGGACGTCGAGGCCGTGCCCGAGACGTTCGGGACCCTCGAGCCCGTGCACCACGGCCGTGCCCTGCAACTGCACGCCACGGAGCAGGCGAGCGGCACCGTGCGCGTCGAGTACACGATCGGCGACGGCCGCGGCGGAGAGGACTCGGCCACCCTCGCCCTCACGGCGTCCCCGGTGAACGCGAACCGCCCGCCGGTGCAAACCGAGGACGTCGAACTGACGGTCGTCACGGGTGAGGTCGCGAGCGTCGATGTGATGCCGGCCGTCCAGGACCCGGACGGCGACCCCGTCTACGTCGTCGGCGGCGAGAGCACGGACGAGCACGACATCACGACCAGCCCGACCGGGATGGTGCGCATCGCCGACCGCGGTCTGAGTACGGGGAAGCGGACCGTGCCGGTGCGGGTCTCCGACGGGCGCGCCGAGACCGAGATCGGGATCGACCTGACCGTGCTGCCCGAGGCGCCGGTCGAGCCCGAGGTCGTCTTCGACTACGTGCACGGCTTCACAGGCCAGGAGATCCGGGTGGAACCGCTGCGCAACGACCGCGACCCGGGTGGCCGCGCCCTGCGGCTCGCGCAGGTCGGCGGCGTCGAGGGGGCGACGGTCTCTCCCCGTCTCGACGACGGGATCTTCACCCTGACGAGCGAGAGCCCGGGCACCTACTACGTGACCTACACGGCCGCGAACGAGGACGGCCTGTCCGCCGAGGGCCTCGTGCGGATCGACGTCGAGGCCCGCGCCGAGCGCGCCCCGACGGCGGTGGCGGACATGGCGCTCCTGCCTCCCGGCGGCTCGGTGCTCGTGGACGTGCTCGCCAACGACATCGATCCGGCGGGCGCTGTCATCGCCGTCGAGAGGGTCGAGCCGCCCACCGATCTCGACGTCTCGATCACCGACCACCGGGTGCTCGAGATCTCCTCGCCTCAGGGGATCGCCGGCCCGACCGATCTCGAGTACACGGCCTCCAACGGTCACGGCACCTCCCGGGGCACCGTCACCGTGCTGCCCCTGCCCACGGACTCCGAGCCGCTGCCTCCCGTGGCGAAGGCCGACACGGTCCGCGTGCGCGCGGGCGACCACGTGACGATCCCCGTGCTCGAGAACGACATGCACCCCGGCGGCCTGCCGTTCGAACTCCAGGACGCCCTCGTGGAGGAGCCGGGCGCCGGCGAGATCTTCACCTCGCAGAACACCGTGCGGTTCAAGGCGCCCGACCAGGCAGGCACCCTCACGGCGATCTACGGCATCGAGGACGAGAACGGGCAATCGTCCTCGGCGACCATCACGATCCACGTGGTTGCGCACTCGGACGATGTCAACTCCCCGCCGCGGCCCGGCCCCGTGGACGTGCGCGCCTTCGCCGGTGAGCGCATCCGCATCCCGATCGACCTGCTCGGTCTCGACCCGGACGGCGACTCGGTCTCCGTCGCCGGCGTGTTCGAGGCGCCCACGGTCGGCCGGGTGCTCGAGGTGGGCACCGCCTGGCTCGACTATCGGGCCCCGAGCGACGCCCACGGCGTCGACACCTTCAGCTACCTCGTGGTCGACCGGCTCGGCGCGACCGCCACCGCCGAGATCCAGGTCGGCATCATCCCGCCGCCGGCCACCAACTCACCGCCGCTGCCCACGGCCGACGAGATGCACGTCCGACCGGGCCGGCCCGTCCAACTCGACGTGCTCGCCAACGACACCGATGCCGACGGCGACCAACTCACCTATGGCGTCCCCGCCTTCACCGAGACCGACGGGCTCGAGGTCGAGGTGACCGACGGTCTCGTGAGCTTCACCTCCCCGGAGCAGGAGGGCACCTCGGTGCTCACCTACCAGGTGACCGACCGGCGCGGCGGGCATGCCCAGGGAACCCTGCGGGTGGTGGTGAGCGAGGACGCGCCACTCCTGCCGCCGATCGCCGTCGACGACGTCGTGCCCGGCCACGCGATCGTCGACACCGACACGGTGACCATGGACGTGCTCGCCAACGACTGGGACCCGGACGGGTCGCGACACGATCTGACGCTGAGCGTCGAGCCGGCCGAGGGCGGGCAGGACACGGCGGCCGGTGGTGCACGCATCATCGACGGCGAACTCGTGGCGCCGGTGCGGGACGAGCGCCAGGTGCTCCTCTACACCGTGACCGACACCGACGGTCTCACCGGCAAGGCCTTCGTCGAGATCCCGGGCCGTCTCGACACCGGTCCCGTACTGCGACCGGACCTCGACCTGAGCGTCTACAGCGGCGAGGAGGTCGTGCTCGACCTGGCCGACGTGGTCGTGGCCCCGAGCGGCAAGCCCGTGCAACTGGCCGACGCCGCGGCGACCGTGGCCACGAACTCCGACGGCAGCTCGCCCGTGGTCGACGACACGACGCTGCGGTTCGTCTCGGCCGCCGACTACGTGGGACCGGCCACGCTCACGTTCCGCGCCACCGACGCCGAGGATCCGAACGCGAACGGCATCCTCGTCTCGACCATCACCGTTCCGATCCAGGTGCTCCCCGTGGGCGCCGTGCCGCCCTCGATGCGCGGTGGCAGCCTCGACCTCGAGGCCGGCGGGGACCCACAACAGCTCATCCTCGGCCAGCTGAGCGACGATCTCGACACCGACGTCGACGACCTGACCTACGAGATCGTCGAGGCCCCCGCCGGGTTCCGCACCGAGATCACGGGCGGCATGGTGCTCGAGGCGGCCGCCGAGGTCGACACGCCCCCCGACACGACCGGCGCGGTCTCGGTCCGGGTGAGCGATCCCGACGGCGGCTCCGATACGGCGGACATCGCGGTGCGAGCGCTCTCGTCCACGGCCCCGCTCATCACCACGGGCGACGACGACCTCGGAGACGTCCACCAGGGCCGGGCCACCCCCATCGACGTGCTCGCGAACGACTCCAACCCGTTCCCGGGCGAGCCCCGCACGATCACCGACGCGTTCGTCGAGACCGGCGCCGGCGACGTGGCCATCGAGGGCGACTCCCTGTCGATCACCCCGAGTGCGGACTTCGTCGGGCGGATGAGCATCGTCTACCGCGTGGTCGACCGCACGAAGGATCCCGCCCGGGCGGTCGAGGGCCGGGTGCGCGCCTCCGTGCTCGGCGCCCCCGAGCAGCCCGTGGCCCCGCGGATCGAATCGGTCGGCAACCACGAGGTCGTCGTCTCGATCACGCCCCCGAGCGACAACGGCGCCCCGATCACGGGCTACACCGTGGCACCCGATGGTGCCGGCGCCCAGGACTGCCCGAACACGACCTGCACGATCACCGGGCTCACGAACGGGACCGACTACACCTTCACGGTCACCGCCGTGAACGAGGTGGGGGAGTCGCCGCCGTCGGGCGCCTCGGCCGCCGCCACCCCCGACGTCAAGCCCGGCCCCGTCGCGCCCCCGACACTCACGTTCGGCGACCGGGAGCTCGGGGTCGACTGGAGCCCGCCGGCGAACGAGGGCACGCCCATCCGCGAGTACCAGGTCCAGATCTCCCCGTCCCCGGGAGGATCCGGGCAGGAGAGTGTCACCGGGGACGTGACGAGCCTCACCTGGACCGGGCTGACCAACGGCACCGCCTACCAGTTCCGAGCCCGGGCACTGAACGAGGCCCGCGAGCCCGGGGAGTGGGGCCCCTGGTCCGCCACCGAGATCCCCGCCGGCGTGCCGGCGGCGCCGGCCGCACCGACGATCGAGCGGGTCGACACCCCCGCGGGCGGGCAGATCGACGTGGCCTGGGTCAAGCCCTTCGAGAACGGCGCCGCCATCGACGCCTATCACGTCACGATGATCACGGACGGCGCCCCCGCCGAGCCCGTCCGCTTCGACGCGAGCACGACCAACCACCGGTTCGAGGTGACCAACGGCAGGGACTACGCCTTCACCGTCGTCGCCGAGAACCGGGCCGGGAGGTCGGACCCGAGCCCGGCCTCGGAGCAGGTGCGCTCATTCGGCAGGCCCGGGATCCCGACCTCCGTGCGGGCCGAGCCGACGGGCGAGAACGGCAGGGCGACGGTCTCGTGGACGGCGCCGGGCGACAACGGTCAGGCGATCCGGCAGTACCAGTACAGCGTCGACGGCGGCAGCAGGTGGACGGGCGTGAGCAATGACGGAACGATCGGCGGCCTGACGAACGGCACGACGTACCGGCTCGCGGTGCGCGCCTGCAACAGCTATTGCGGCGAGGCCTCGGCGGCGGTCGGCGTGTCCACCTACGGCCCGCCGGGCGGCCCCGACATCGACTCGAAGGCCGACGGGCAGCGCATCACCTTCTCGTGGCGGCTTCCGGCCTCGGACAACGGCGCGACGATCAGCACGGTCGAGTACAGGACCGACGGCGGCTGGAAGCGATCGAAGCGCGACGACTCCGCCTCCGTCGAGCCCGGCTGGAACTCCTCGGGATCGATCGAGGTGCGGGTCACGAACGAGCACGGCCAGACCACGACCGGCTCCGCATCGGCACGCACCGGCGCCAACCCGGTCAAGCCCACCCTCGAGGTGCGGCGGACCCGGCCCGCGAACGAGGGCTCCGCCTGCACGCACCGCTCCTGCGCCTACGTCGACATCGGCTACGCGAACCTGACCCCGGGGGAGACCTACACGTTCGAGGTCTGGTTCCCGCCCGCGGACGACCGCTTCGGGCCGCCGACCGACCTGCGCGAGACGGTCGCCGTCGCCGTGACCGACCCGAGCGGCGTCGTGCGCACGGAGCGCTTCTACGGCTACCCGGGCGGCGACGTCAAGGTGACCGTCGCCGGCGGCGACCTCGGCGGCGCCGAGTATTCGACCACGCGCGAATGGCCGGACGCCGATCCCGGCTAGTCTCTTCCACGGCCCACCCCCGCCTCACCCCGATCGCCCCCGATCGCCACAGCCCCCGACCGCCACAGCCCCGCATCGAAAGGATCCCCATGACCGTGACCGCCGACGAGGTCATGACCCCGGACCAGGCCCTCTGGTTCTCCGACACCTTCTCGCGTCTCGTCGCGAACGTGGAGCAGGCGGTGCTCGGGAAGAACGAGGTGATCCGGCTCGCGTTCACGTGCCTGCTCTCCCGCGGTCACCTGCTGCTCGAGGACTACCCGGGCACCGGCAAGACCTCGCTCGCGCGGGCGCTCTCCGCCACGGTGCAGGCGAGCCACAGCCGGATCCAATTCACCCCCGACCTGCTCCCGAGCGACGTCACGGGCGTGACGATCTTCGACCAGGACAGCCGGCAGTTCACGTTCCACCGGGGCCCGATCTTCGCCTCGGTCGTGCTCGCCGACGAGATCAACCGCGCCTCGCCCAAGACCCAGTCGGCGCTGCTCGAGGTGATGGAGGAGGGCCGGGTGACCGTCGACGGGGTCGCCCACGACGTGGAGCAGCCGTTCATCGTGCTCGCCACCCAGAACCCGATCGAGCAGGCCGGCACGTACCGGCTGCCGGAGGCCCAGCTCGACCGGTTCCTCATGCGCACCTCGCTCGGCTACCCCGACCGGGACGCCACGATGGGCATCCTCGCCGGCTCCTCGGTGCGCGACCGCTCCGCCGTGCTCGAACCGGTCATCACCGCCGGGGCCGTCGTGGAGATGGCGACCCTCGCCAACGGCGTCTACGTGGACGAGGCCGTGCTCGAGTACGTCACCCGGCTCGTCGAGGCCACCCGCTCCACGCCGGAGATCGCCCTCGGCGCCTCGGTCCGTGGGGCCCTCGCCCTCGTCCGCAGCGGCAAGACCTGGGCCGCCGCCCACGGCCGCCACTACGTGATCCCCGACGACATCAAGGCCCTCTCCCAGCCCGTGCTCGCCCACCGGATGGTGCTCGACGCGGAGGCCGAGTTCGACGGCGCCACGACGGCCGCGGCCCTCGACCGCATCCTCGCCACGGTGACGCCGCCGGCCCAGCGCACGGCCAACTGAGAGCGGCGCGCGACGACCACATGAATACGCAAGCGGACACGACCCGATCCCTCACGCACGTCGTCACCACCCTCATGAGCAGCGTGCGCCGCACCGCGCCCGCGGTGCGGTGGGTGAGTCGGGCCGGCTGGGTGAGCCTGCTCGCGGGGATCGCCCTGCTCGTCGCCGGCCGGATCCTCGGCTGGATCGAGCCGACGATCATGGGCGCCGCGCTCGTGCTCCTCATGGTCGGCGCCGCGGCCTTCGCGATCGGGCGCCACCCCTACGAGGTCGGCCTGCGGCTCCATTCCGGCCGGATCGTCGTGGGCGAGCGCGCCATGGGGGCCCTCGACATCACGAACACCTCCGATCGGCCCGTGCTGCCGGCCCGCGTCGAACTGCCCGTGGGGGCGGGGGCCGCGAGCTTCTCCCTGCCCACCCTCGCCGGCGGGGCGACCCACAGCGAGCTGTTCACGATCCCGACCCAGCGGCGCGGCGTCATCGTGGTCGGACCGGTCTCCTCCGTGCGCGGCGACCCGATCGGGCTCGTGCGGCGCTCCGTCGTGTGGACCGAGCCGCAGGAACTGCTCGTGCACCCGGCCACCGTGCGCATGCACGGCTCCGCCGCCGGGTTCCTCCACGACCTCGAGGGGCAGGCCACCAAGGACCTGACCAACGCCGACCTCGCCTTCCACGCCCTGCGCGAGTACGTGCCCGGCGACGACCGGCGCTACGTGCACTGGCGCTCCTCCGCGCGCACCGGAACGCTCATGGTGCGCCAATTCGAGTCCACCCGCCGCACCCACCTCGTGCTCGCCGTCTCCACGGATCGGCGCGACTACGAGACCGGCGACGAGCTCGAGCTGTCGATCAGCGCGATCGGCTCGCTCGGGCTGCACGCCTTCGCCGGCGAGAAGGACGTCACCACCCTGACGAGCGAGGAGCACGTGAGCACCGTGGGTGTGCGCCCCTTCCTCGACGGACTCACCCGGATCGAGATGAGCGGGCGCACCCGGCACATCGTCGAACTCGCCCGCGCCATCAGCCAGGAGGCCCCCCATGCGACGATCGCCGTGCTCGCCGTCGGAGCCGCGACGAGTGCCCGCGACATCCGCGCTGCCGGCGCCGTCCTGCCCGTCGGGGTCAGCGGCGTCGTCATCCGCGCCGAGCTCGGCGCGACCACGAGCATCCGCCGCCTCGGTGTCATGACCGTGCTCACCCTCGGCTCCCTCTCCGACCTCCCGGCCGGGTTCCGCAAGGTGGAACGGCGGTCGGCCGCATGAGGGCGCCCGATTCCCGCCGCTCGGCCCGGGGCCGGCGCCGGAGTTCGACCGCCCCCGCCGCCCCCCAGCCCGTGCTCACGTGGCTCACCCGCGACCGCGGGATCGACATCGCGGTGCTCACGGCGATGACCGCCCTCGCGCTCGCCCCGCTCGCCGACGCCTACCAGTCCGCCTCGTTCTTCATCGCCTGCGGGGTGGGCCTGCTCGCCGGCGTCACGATCGGGGTCGTCGGCGCCGCGCGCCGCTGGCCCACGATCAGCGTGATCGCCGCGACCCTCGTGGCGATCTTCGCCCTCGGCGCCGTGGCCGCCCCGACCACCGCCATCGGCGGGATCGTGCCCACGCCCGAGACCTGGCAGCTCATGGGCGTCGGCTTCGTGACCGTGTGGAAGCAGGTGCTCACGATCGCGCCCCCGCTCGGGGGAGCCGGGGTGCTGCTGCTCCTGCCGTTCCTGCTCGCGCTCCTCGGATCGATGCTCGCGCTCGTGCTCGCGCTGCGCACCGCCCGATTCTGGACGGCGCTGCTGCTTCCCGTACTCGTGTGCACCGCCTCGATCCTGTTCGGCACGCGCGAGAGCGTGGGCCCGCTGCTCCTGGGCGTCGGCGGGATCCTGCTGGCGATGTTCTGGGTGGCCCACCGGGCCGGGCGGCTCGAGACCCGCCGGGTCATCGCGCTGCCGATCGTCGCGGGCCTCGTGGTCATCGGCGGCACGGCCGCCAATCTCGTGCTTCAGCCCGAGAACGTGCGCTACGTGCTCCGCGACCAGATCGAGCCGCCGCCCGACCCGCGCGACTTCGCCTCCCCCCTCGCCTCGTTCCGCAAGTACGTGGACGCCCGCGCAGACGACGTGCTCTTCCGCATCGACGGCGAGATCCCCGACCTCGCCGGCACCCTCGGGGAGCACCCCGAGGGCGGGATCGCGCTGCGCCTGGCCGCGATGGACTACTACGACGGCCGGGTCTGGAACATCGCCGAGGTGTCCACGGTCGCCACGGGCGCGTTCAGCCGCACCGGCGAGCGGATCACCTCCGATCCGGTCGAGCGCACCCCGGAGCTGCGGATCGAGGTCGAGGACTACCACGACGTGTGGGTGCCCGGCATCGGCGGCTCGGTCGAGGTCACCTTCGGGGGCACGCGCGCCAAGGACCTCACGCGCAGCTTCTACTACAACCGGGTGAGCGCCACCGGCCTGGTCACGGCCGGGCTCCAGGGCGGCGACTCGGCCGATGTGCACTTCACGGTCGCGGACACCCCGGCCGACGTGGACCGGGCCGGGCTGCAGGCAGAGAGCCTCTCGCTGCCCGAGCCGGTGCAGGTGCCCGAGTCGGTCGCCGACCTCGCGAAGAAGTACGCCGAGGGGGCCTCCGGGGACTACCAGCGGGTCGAGGCCCTCGCGCAGTCGCTCGCCTCCTACGGCTATTTCTCCGACGGGCTCGTGGGCGAGCAGCCCTCCCGCCCGGGTCACGGCGCGGGCCGCCTCGCCACGATGATCGAGGACCCGGAGGCGATCATCGGCGACGAGGAGCAGTACGCGGCGCTCATGGCGCTCATGGTGCGCGCCCTCGGCCTCCCGGCCCGCGTGGTCATGGGCTTCCACCTGCCCCCGGGCGAGACCGCGGTGACCGGTGAGGACGTGACCGCCTGGGTCGAGGTGGCGTTCGAGGGTGCCGGCTGGCTGCCGTTCTATCCGACCCCGCCGGAGGACCAGAAGCCTCAGACCCAGGATCCCGAGCCGCAGGACCGCCCGCAACCGCAGGTGATCCAGCCGCCCGACCCGCCGCAGCCCGAGGCCGAGGTGCCCCCGCAGGAACGCGACGAGATCGACCCGGACTCCGAGGAGACCGACGACGAGGAGGATCGGCCCGCCTGGGTGCGCTACAGCGCCCTGCTCGGCCTGCCGCTGCTCGTACTCCTCGCGCCCATCGCGATCATCCTCGCCCTCAAGGACCGCCGGCGACGGCACCGCCGCACCCGCGGCACGGCCTCGAACCGGCTCGCGGGCGGCTGGCTCGAGCTCTCCGACCAGGCACTCGACCTCGGCCTGGTCGCCCCGCCCGGGCTCACCCGCTCCGAGGCCTCGGCCGTGCTCGCCCGGGAGTTCGGCGTGTCGACGACGCTGCTCGCCCAGCGCGCGGACGCCGGGGTGTTCGCGCCGGAGGAGCCCGCCGAACGGGAGATCCTCGCCTTCTGGGAGGAGGTGACCCAGACGCGCGGATCGCTGCGCCGGGCCCGGACGCTGCGGCGCCGGTTCCGGGCCGCGATCTCGCTGCGGTCGCTGCGGGCCCACCGCCGGCGGGCGCGGCTACGGCGGGCGCGGGGTCCACGGACGGCGCGCGGGCGCCGTCCGTGATCGGGAGAGCCTCAACGGGACCGGTCGGGACCGGTGCGGCAGGCGGCCACGGGCGCGCTATGCTGAGGCCATGCGTTTCGGATGTGATCTCCTCCTTCTGTGCCGCGGCGGGGCCCGATAGCGGCCGACCCCTCGTCGCGGAGTCTCGTGGTGCCGGCCTCGAAGCCACCCGATCATCCGAAGGAAGCTGACGACCATGTCGAGATCCACGCCCATGCCGGTGACGAAGTACCGGCCGTTCCACGAGTCCATCCGCGTCGACCTGCCGGACCGCACCTGGCCCGACAAGCGCATCACCGCCCCGCCCCGCTGGCTCAGCACGGACCTGCGCGACGGTAACCAGGCGCTGATCGAGCCGATGGACCCCGCGCGGAAGCGCACGATGTTCGACCTGCTCGTGCGGATGGGGTACACCGAGATCGAGGTCGGCTTCCCGGCCGCCTCGCAGACTGACTTCGACTTCGTGCGCTCGATCATCGACTCGGGCGCGATCCCGGAGGATGTGACGATCTCGGTGCTGACCCAGGCGCGCGAGGATCTGATCGAGCGCACCGTCGCCTCGCTCGAGGGGGCCCACCGGGCGAGCGTGCACATGTACAACGCGACCGCCCCGATCTTCCGCGAGGTCGTCTTCCGCAACGACAAGGCCGCCACGATCGAACTGGCCACTCGCGGCACGCAGCACGTCATGGACTACGCGGAGAAGATCCTCGGCGACGACACCGAGTTCGGCTACGAGTACTCGCCGGAGATCTTCATCGACACGGAGCTGGACTTCGCGCTCGAGATCATCGAGCGGGTCATGGACGTGTGGGGCCCGGAGGAGGGGCGGGAGATCATTCTCAACCTGCCGGCCACGGTCGAGCGGATCACGCCGAACGTGTACGCCGACCAGATCGAGTGGATGAGCCGGCAGCTGAGCCGGCGGAGGCACATCTCGCTCTCGGTGCACCCGCACAACGACCGGGGCAGCGCCGTGGCGGCGGCCGAGCTGGCGGTGCTGGCCGGGGCCGACCGGGTCGAGGGATGCCTGTTCGGTCAGGGGGAGCGCACCGGCAACGTCGACCTGATCACCCTTGGGATGAACCTGTACTCCCAGGGCGTGGACCCGGGCATCGACTTCTCCGACATCGACGACATCCGCCGCACGGTCGAGCACTGCACCCGCATGGACGTGCACCCGCGCCACCCCTACGGCGGGGACCTCGTGTACACCGCGTTCTCCGGCTCGCACCAGGACGCCATCAAGAAGGGCTTCGACCTGCGCAGGCAGCAGGTCCAGGCCGCCGGCGGCGACGACGCCGCGGTCGTGTGGAACATGCCGTACCTGCCCGTGGACCCGGCGGACGTGGGCCGTAGCTACGAGGCCGTCATCCGCGTCAACTCCCAGTCCGGGAAGGGCGGGGTGGCCTACCTGCTGGCGAGCAGCCGGCAGCTCGACCTGCCGCGCCGGCTGCAGATCGAGTTCGCGCGCGAGGTGCAGGCGCACAACGAGACGGACGGCGGGGAGGCGACCGCGGAGACGCTGTGGCAGCTGTTCTCCGACGAGTACCTGCCGGCGACGGCCGAGAACGGGCTCACCCCGTGGGGCAGGTTCGCCCTCGGTGCCACGCAGGTCACCTCGGCCGGCGACGGCGGGGACGACCAGCTGACCGTCACCCTGACCGACGCCGGGGTCGAGCGCGTGCTCACCGGCGCGGGGAACGGGCCCGTGGCCGCGTTCGTCGAGGTGCTCGGGGAGAGCGGGGTGCCCGTCAAGGTGCTCGACTACGCCGAGCACGCCCTCTCGGAGGGAGACGACGCGAGCGCCGTGGCCTACGTCGAGTGCGAGGTCGGCGACCGGGTGATCTGGGGGGTGGGGATCGACCCGTCGATCACGACCGCCTCCCTCAAGGCGATCATCTCGGCCGTCAACCGGGCGCTGCGCTGATCCACCCCGGCCCGCCCTCGGGTGGGGAGACTTTCCGGTGCAGCGCCCGGGGTATGCTCCCCGCCGGCCTCGGGCACCCCGGCCGGCCCTCGGGTGGGGAGACTTTCCGGTGCAGCGTCCGGGGTTTCTTCCCCGCCGGCCTCGGGCACTCCGCCCGGTCCTCGGGTGGGGAGACTTTCCGGTGCGGCGCCCGGGGTTTCTTCCCCGCCGGCCTCGGGCACTCCGGCCGGTCCTCGGGTGGGGAGACGTTCCGGTGCAGCGCCCGGGGCATCTTCCCCGCCGTTCCCGGACACCCCGGCCCGTCCTGGCGGCGGGCCGGGGATCGAGGTGGGAGAATGACGCGGTGAAGCTCTACCGGGACGAGGCCGTGGTGATCAGGTCGCATAAGCTCGGTGAGGCCGACCGGATCATCACGTTCCTCACCCGCGACCACGGGCAGGTGCGTGCCGTGGCCAAGGGCGTGCGGCGCACGTCCTCCCGGTTCGGCGCCCGCCTCGAGCCGTTCTCGGTGGTCGACCTGCAGCTGTACGCGGGCCGCAGTCTCGACATCGTGACCCAGGTCGACACCCTCGCCCCGCACGGCCGGCGGATCGGCGCGGACTACTCCCTCTACACGACGGCGACGGCCATGGTGGAGACCGCCGAACGGCTGACGGAGGTCGAACGGGAGCCGGCCCCGCAGCAGTACCTGCTGCTCGCCGGCGCGCTGCGGGCCCTCGCCGACGAACGCCACGCCGCCACCCTCATCCTCGACTCCTACCTGCTGCGGGCCCTCGCGGTCGCGGGCTGGGCCGCGAGCTTTGCCGACTGCGCCCGGTGCGGCGCGGACGGGCCGCACCGGGCGTTCGCGCCCGCCCTGGGCGGGATGGTGTGCGGCGGCTGCCGGCCACCGGGCTCGGCGGCCCCCGATCCGGCCACGGTCGACCTGCTCGCGGCGCTGCTCAGCGGGGACTGGTCGGTGGCGCAGGAGAGCGCCGAGCGCAGCCGGCGCGAGGCCTCCGGGCTCGTGGCCGTGTTCGTGCAGTGGCACCTCGAGCGCCGACTGCGGTCGCTCCAGCACGTGGAGCGGGCGTGATGGCGATCGCGCCCCCGCCCCATCCCAGCGGGGCGCGCCCGCCCGCGTTGCCCACGGTGCCGGCGCACGTCGCGGTCATCATGGACGGCAACGGCCGGTGGGCCAACGCCCGGGGCCTGCCGCGCACCGAGGGGCACGCCGCCGGGGAGGCGGTGCTCCTCGACGTCGTCGCCGGGGCGATCGAGCTCGGCATCACCCACGTGAGCGCCTACGCCTTCTCGACGGAGAACTGGAAGCGGTCCCCGGCCGAGGTCCGCTACCTCATGGGCTTCAACCGGGACGTGCTGCGCCGCCGCCGGGACGTCATGAACGACTGGGGCGTGCGGGTGCGCTGGGCCGGGCGCAGTCCGCGGCTGTGGCGCAGCGTCGTGGCCGAGCTCGAGGAGGCCGAGCGGCTCACCCGCGGCAACTCCACGTGCACGCTCACCATGTGCGTCAACTACGGGGGCCGTGCCGAGATTGCCGACGCCGCCCGCGACCTCGCCCGCGACGCCGTGGCCGGGCGCGTGGATCCGGCCCGGATCACCGAGCGCACGATCGCCCGCTACCTCGACGAACCGGACCTGCCGGACGTCGACCTGCTCCTGCGCACCGGCGGCGAGCGGCGCGCCTCGAACTTCCTCATCTGGCAGGCCGCCTACGCGGAGATGGTCTTCCTCGACAAGCCCTGGCCCGACGTGGACCGGCGCGACCTGTGGGCCGCCGCCGAGGAGTACGCCCGGCGCAATCGGCGGTTCGGGACCGCCGTGGACCGGATCGACCCGACCGCCTGAGCCCGCACCCGGGAGCTCACGAGGTCCGGTGGCTGGGCTCCTCGGGGATCGCCGGCGCATGCTCGGAGCGATCACCCCGCTCGGCGCTACCGGTGCCGGACCCGCCGCGGCGGGCGACCCGGACGGTCACGATGATCACCGCGACGAGGGCCGCGACGGCCGCGATCCCCAGCGGCGAGCGGATCGCCGTGCTCAGCGCGAGTTCCCAGGCGGCGAAACCCACGGTCGCGTAGAACAGGCCCCACACGATGGCGCCGGGGATCTGGGCGAGCACGTACTTCCACCAGGTGATCCGCAGGATCCCGGCCCCGGCCTGGACCATCGACTGGAAGCCGACGGTCACGTAGCTGAACGGGACCATGACCAGCCCCCAGCGCCGCAGGGCCCGCACGCCGGGGTCGGCGCCGCCGTCGTCGAGCCACGCCACGGTGCGCCGGATCGGCCCCCGGCGCGCGGAGGCGGACGGGTGGCGCCGGGCGCCCTTGATCGCCTGGTGGGTCACGCCGTAGCCGATCCAGTACATGAGCTGCCCACGCAGCATCGCGCCGACGACCAGCAGGGTCACGGCGATCCAGTACGGCATCTGGGCGAGGAAGTCAGGCATGCTGGGCACCAGCGTATCGGGCGGCGGCACACCGCGAACAGGTGCCGAAGATCTCCGCCGTGTGATCGATCTCTATGAACCCGTTCTCGCGGGCGATCGTCGAGGCCCAGCGTTCGACCACGTCGGCGGCGATCTCGACGGTGCGGCCGCAGTCGCGGCACACGAGATGGTGGTGGTGCTCGGCCCGCAGGCAGCGGCGGAAGAGCGCCTCGCCCTCGTCGTTGCGCAGCACGTCGACCCGCCCGGCCTCGGCGAGCGCGGTGAGGGTGCGGTAGACGGTCGCCAGCCCGATCGTCGAGCCGGCGGAGGCGAGCATGCCGTGCAGTTGTTGGGCGGTGCGGAAGTCGTCGGTGCCGTCGAGGAGGTCGTCGATGGCGGCCCGTTGCGGGGTCATTCTCATGCGGTGCTCCGTTCGAGGGCGGGCTCGGGTGCGCCGGCGCGGCGGCCGTGTCGGCGCCGCAGCAGCGGCCGGGCGAGGGCGAGTGCGGCATACACGAGGATCGCCAGGGCCACGATCACGGCCCCGGGGGCGAGCCGCACGAAGAAGGTGACGAGGAGACCGGCCACGCACACCGCGGCCCCGATCCCCATCGCCACATGCATCGTCGTGCGGAAGGACCGGGTGAGGAGCTGGGCGATCGCGACGGGCACGATCATGAGGGCCGACACGAGCAGCAGCCCGACCACGCGCATCGACACGGTCACCGTGACGGCGGCCATGACCGCGACCAGGATGTTCAGGGTCGCGACCGGCAGCCCGGACGCCCGCGCGAACTCCTCGTCGTGGCTCACGGCGAACAGCGCCGTGCGCAGCCACAGCCCGACCCCGAGGATGAGCGCTGCCATGAGCAGCGTCTGGACGACGTCCCCCGGGGTCACGGTCGAGAGGGAGCCGAACAGGTAGGCCATGAGGTTGGCGTTCGTGCCCCCGGCCAGGCCCATGACGACCACCCCGCCGGCGATGCCGCCGTAGAACAGCAGGGCGAGGGCGGTGTCGCCGGAGGTGCGCCCGCGCACCCGCACGATCTCGATGAGCACCGAGCCGGCGATCGAGACGACGATCGCGCCGGGGATCGCGTACGCGTCGGCCTCCGTGGCCCCGACGGCGGCGCCCACGAGCCAGCCGAGCGCCACCCCGGTGAGGGCGACGTGGCCCACCCCGTCGCCCAGGAGCGAGAGCCGGCGCTGCACGAGGAAGGTGCCGATGACGGGCGCCGACAGGCCCACGACGAAGGCCACGAGCAGGGAGCGCTGCAACATGGGGGAGGCGAGCATGAGGCCGAGCTGATCGAGCATCTCACCACCCCAATTCGTTCGGGGCGGTGGCGAGCACGCCGACCTCGCCCGGGTCGTCCTCGCCGTCCGCGCAGTGCGGATCGGCGGCGGCCGCGCCGCCGAGGTGTCCGAGCAGTTCCTCCCGCGCCACCCGGCCGCCCTCGAGGATCAGGGCCCGGTCGAGGAGCGGGGCGAAGTGGCCGAGGTCGTGCAGCACGAGCAGCATGGAGTGGCCGCGCCCGCGCAGGTCGGCGAGGATCCGGGCGAGCTCGGCCTGTCGGCGCTGGTCCACGCCGGTGGCGGGCTCGTCGAGGATGAGCAGATCGGGTGCGCGCACGAGCGCCCGGGCGATCGCGACGCGTTGCTGCTGCCCGCCGGACATGTGCGCGACCGGCTGATCGGCGCGGTGATCGAGGCCGACGGCGGACAGTGCGGACCGGGCGCGGGCGGTCGCGTGCCGGGGCAGGCGGAGCCGGGGACGCACGAGCAGGCCGGTGCGCACGACCTCGAGGGCGGTCGTGGGCATGCCGCCCACCGGTGCGAGCCGCTGGGGCACGTAGCCGATCCGGGACCAGGGGAGCGCGCGCGGCGAGGTGACGGCGGCACCGAAGATCTCCGCGTGCCCGCCGCTCGCGGGCACGAGCCCGAGCAGGGTCCGCAGCAGGGTCGACTTGCCCGAGCCGTTCTCGCCCATGATCGCGACGGACTCGCCGGAGCGCACGGTCAGGTCCACCCCGCGCAGCACGGGGCTCCCGTCGAGGTCGACCCGCAGGTCGCGGGTGTGGATGGTCGGTCGGTTCATGAGCATCCCAGGGCGGTGCGCAGTGCGGACAGGTTTCGGTGGGCCGCGGCGAGGTATCCGCCGTCGGGTCGGGTCTCGATCGGGTCGAGCAGCGCGACCGAGATCCCGAGCTCCGCGCCGAGCACGCGGGCGGCCTTCGGGGGAGTGAGGGGCTCGGTGAACACGGTGGTGGCGCCCGTGCCGGCGACGGCCGTGGCGATCTCATGGATACGGACCGGGGCGGGCTCCCCCTCGGGGTCGAGTCCGGAGACGCTCACCTCCGTCAGGTCGTATCGCTCGCCCAGGTAGCCGAACGATTGATGCGAGGTGACGATGGTGCGCCGCTCGCATTCGGCCAGCCCGGCCGTGTACTGCGCGTCGAGCGCGGTGAGGCGGGTGGTCAGGGCGGCGGCGTTGCGCTCGTAGTCGGCCGTGCCCGCCGGGTCGAGGCCGGCCAGGGCGTCCGCGACGGCGCCGGCCACGCCGGCGAGCCGGAGCGGGTCGAGCCAGAAGTGCGGATCGGCGCCCGCCATGCCGTGGTCGTGCCCGTCGTCGTGGCCGTGCTCGTGCTCATCCTCCTGATCGAGCCCGAGCAGCCGCGCCGGGCCGGTCACGTCGAGCACGGCCGGGGTGGTCCCCACGGCTGCGTCGGCGCCGAGGTGGGTGAGGGCGTCGTCGATCGCGGGCTGGAACCCGGGCAGGGCGAGTACGAGGTCGGCCTGCCCGAGGGTGAGCACGTCGGTCGGGGCGAGCTCGAGGTCGTGGGGCTCGGCGCCGGCCGGGGTGAGGTTGACGACCTCGACGCGGCCGCCCCCGACCTCGGCGGCGAGGAACTCGAGCGGGTAGAGCGAGGTGGCCACCCGCAGCGTCGAGGGCGAGTCCGCGGCGAAGCCGGCAGTAGTCTGAACGGTGACGCCGCAGCCGGCGAGCAGTGCCACGGCCGCGAGGCCGCCGACCGTGCGGATCGCCGGCCCACGCCTGCGGTGCCGCACGGTGATGAACATGGGAACCATTCTCAACGTAGGTGAGAATCATTGTCAAACGGAGTGACCGAGTCGTGACCGTCGATGTGACCCCTGCCGTGCCCGCCCGCCCGGGCATCCCCGGGCGGGCGCTCGCCGCACTGCTCCTGCTGCCGCTGGTGCTCGCCACGGTGGCCGGGCTCCTCGCGCTGTGGCCGGGCGCCGGCGCGCTGTCCGAGCGGCACGATCAGGTGGGCGAGTTCGACGTCGGCTGGCAGACGCAGACGCTGCGGGCCACCCTGACCGACGACCTCGATCCGTACACGGGCTCGGTGCCGATCCGCCTGCCGGACGGCGAGGTTGTGCGTGCCGACGCCGGCGACCTGGTGGCGATGGAGGGCCTCGAGGCCGGCACGCCGGTGGTCGTCATGTCCACGATGAGCGAGAGCTGGACCGAGGGGGTCGGGGATCCTCTGGTCGAGGCGCACTACTGGATACAGGACGTCGACCGCTCCCGGCAGCTGCGCGTGCTCGCGGTCGTGGCCGCCGCCGCGGTGCTCGCCTGCGGTCTCTGGCGGGGGGCCCGGGCGCTCCTGGTCGTGGCGGCGGCCGGCGCGCTCGGCTGGTTCTTCCTCATTCCGAACCTGCTCAGCGCCGAGTGGCCGCTGTGGGCCCTCGCCTGCACGGTCGCCGCGATCGTCCTGGCCATCGCCGTGGCCGCGTATGGGGTGGGCCGGCGCGCGGGCGTCACGGCGTGGGCGCTCCTCGCCGGTGCCGCCGTGGTCGCGGCGACCGGCTGGTTCGCGGTCGACTATGCGCACCTGAGCACCGGCATCACGAGTAGCAGCACCGCGTTCTACTACTATTTCGGCGGCACGGAGACTCCCGACGGCCTCTACCAGCCCGCGGCCGTGCTCGCCGGCGTGGCCGCGCTGAGCGTCATCGTGCCCGAGCAGGTGCGCCTGGCCTCCCGTGCCCGCCCCGGCGAGCAGCTCGGGCTGCTGCGCCTCGTGCGGGCCAGTGCGCCGTCGCTGCAGCGGGCGCTCGTCCTCGCCGGGCTCCTCGGAGGAGGCTTCCTCGTCGGCCCGGCGCTGGCCCGCCGACTCACCGGTGTCCCCGGAGGAATGCAGTTCACCGCCGACCTCGAGCTCGGCCTCGTGCTCGTCTTCACCGCGATCGTGGGCGCGGCCCTCGCCGCCCCGGTCACGGCCGGAGTCGTCCTCGGGCTCGGGCGCCTCGTCCGCCCGCCGGCCGATGACGCCGATGACGCCGATGACGACAGTGCCGATGCCGATGCCGATGCCACCGTGACCGCAGGGCCCACCGTGCCCGCGGACGGTCTCATTCCGGTCGCGCCGGTCGAGGACCGCCGGGCCGCGTTCCAACGGGTCGACTCGGGCGACCCCCAGCCCGCCCAGCCCACCCGGCCCACCCGGCCCGCGCCGCCGCAGGAGCCGCGGACGCCGGCGCCCCGGTCCGTGACGCCGGGCGAGCTGCGCCCGGCCCGACGCGAGCAACCCGAGGCCGCGTACCGTCGTCCTCCATCCCACAACCACCTGGATCACCTGGATCAACTGGATCGCTCGGACGCTGCGCACGGACCGGGCCCGCATTCGGCCGAGTAGTCGTCCGTTCCGCCCCGCCGTTCGGGGCCGCTGTGACCGAATCGACGCATCCGCACCAGGCCCGTCGCGCCGGGGACGGCGGCGGCCGGTGGGAGAATGTCGGCGTGCCGCAGCTGACGTATGGACCCCTCTCCCTGGGCACCCCGGTCGTGCTCGCACCGATGGCCGGGGTCACGAACGCGCCGTTTCGCACCCTGTGCAGGCGCGCCGCCGCCGCGGGCCTGCCGGCCGGTTCCCCGGCGGCCGCCACGGACGCGCCGGTCGGCCTGTTCGTCTCGGAGATGGTCACCTCCCGCGCGCTGGTCGAGCGCACCCCGGAGTCGATGCGGATCATCTCGGTCGATCCGGCGGAGGCGGCCGTGACCGAGTCCGGGCACGTGCGCAGCGTGCAGCTCTACGGAGTGGATCCGGCCACGGTGCGGGCGGCCGTCGAGCTGCTCGTATCCGAGGACCGCTGCGACCACATCGACCTGAACTTCGGGTGTCCCGTGCCGAAGGTGACCCGCAACGGCGGCGGGGCGGCGTTGCCGTGGAAGCAGGACCTGTTCACCGCGATCGTCTCCGGGGCGGTCGCGGCCGCGCGCCCCTACGACGTGCCGGTCACCGTCAAGATGCGCATGGGCATCGACCCCGACCACCTGACCTACCGCGACGCGGGCCTGCGGGTCCAGGACGCGGGCGTCGCCGCCGTGGCGCTGCACGGGCGCACCGCGGCCCAGCACTATTCCGGCACCGCCCACTGGGACGCGATCGCCGCCCTCAAGGAGGCCGTGACCGAGATCCCGGTGCTCGGCAACGGCGACATCTGGTCGGCCGAGGACGCGATGCGGCTCGTGGAGCAGACCGGCTGCGACGGGATCGTCGTGGGCCGGGGCTGCCAGGGCCGGCCGTGGCTGTTCACCGACCTCGTCGCCGCCTTCCACTCGAGCGGCGAGCGGGCCCGGCCCGGCCTGCGGGCCGTGACCGAGGCCATCCGGGCGCACGCGGTGCTCATGATCGAGCACATGGGGCAGGAGTCGCGGGCGCTGCGGGAGATGCGCAAGCACATGTCCTGGTACCTCAAGGGCTACGAGGTGGGCGGGCAGGTGCGCCGCGACCTCGGCCTCGTCGACACCCTCGCGGAGCTCGACGAGCGCCTCGCCGCGCTCGACCTCGACCAGGGATATCCGGGGGAGGGTGCCGAGGGGCCGCGCGGCCGCGCCGGCACACCGAAGGTGCCCGTGCTGCCGGAGGGATGGCTCGACTCCCGCGGGATCGACGCCCGGCTCGGGGCGAAGCTGCACCAGGCGGAACTGAGCATCTCGGGCGGCTGAGCGGGGACCGGCAGCGCACTCATGGGGGCTCACGCCGGCGCCGGCAGCGCACTCATGTGGGAACGAGGGGAACGAGAGGGAGCACGACATGGCAACGACACGGGAATCGAACGCGCACCGGCACCGCTCCGGGGCGGTGCTGCCGATGATCCTCACGACGGTGCTCGTGCTCCTCCTCGCCGCCGCGGTCGTGTTCCTCGGCAGCCAGGAGCCGCTCGCCCGGGCCCTCGCGGCGGGGCGCGCGAAGGAGCTGCCCGCCGGCGTCACGATCACCGCTGTGCACACGCCGGGCGATCCGGACGACGTGGCGAACATGGAGACCAACCCCGTCGGCGCCGCCGGGGATCTCGAGGCCCGCACGGGGGAGTACCCCGTCAAGCCCGACTCGCTCCTGCCGGTCGCGGAGGAGTGGGTCGCCGGCCGGATCGCGGCGTTCTCCGGCGGTGCGGACGGTGCGGGCGCGGGTGCGGACGACGCCGCCCACCTCGAACTCGGCTGGTCGCCGATCCTGCGGGCGGGCCCGTACCTCGGGGTCGACCTGACCTCGACCGTCACGCCGGAGCCGGGGGAGACGACCCACCAGAGCGTCTACGCCGACGTCACCTCCGGCGGCGCCTGGTCGGCGCCCGGGGACCTGTTCACCGGCACGGCGGCCGAGCGTGTCGCCGCCCTCGTCCGGACGGCGGCCAACCAGCCGGAGTTCGGCGATCGGCCGCATCCGTCCGCCGCCGAGGCACGCGTTCTGGCCCGGGTGGCCATGGCCGCGGCGCAGCTGCGGCCGGAGGGACTCGTGCTGCCGCTCGACGGCGACCGCGCCCTGCTCCTCGAGGCCGAGCCGGCCGCCGACTACCTGACCGAGGCGGGGAACTCGATCCTGGCCGCGGCGGTCGCCGGCACCGGATTCGCGGGCATCCCGGCGCCGCCGCCACCGCCGGGGAGGCCCGCGGGACCGGACCGGCTCACCTTCCCGGTGCGCGTCGACTGCTCGAGCGCCTCGTGCGTCGCCCTGACGTTCGACGACGGGCCGGGCCCGCACACGGGCCGCCTGCTCGACATCCTCGCCGAGCATGACGCCCCGGCCACCTTCTTCCTGCTCGGCGAGCAGACACGCAAGCGACCCGAACTGGTGAGGCGCATGGCCGAGGAGGGCCACGTCGTCGGTAATCACACCTGGGGACACCCGGACCTGGCGACGCTCGAGCCGCGGGAGATCGACCGGCAGATCGCCACGGCCGCTGACGAGATCGCGACGGCCGGGGCACCCCGGCCGGTGCTGCTGCGCCCGCCGTACGGGAGCCTGTCCGACTCGGCGCGGGACCGGATCGCCGCCGCGGGCGATGCGACCGTGCTGTGGGACGTGGACACCCTCGACTGGAAGACCCGGGACACGAAGAAGACCGTCGCCGCGGCGCTGACGGACGCGCGCCGCGGGAGCATCATTCTCATGCACGACATCCACGAGCCGACCGTAGACGCGGTCGCCGACATCATCACCGGGCTGCGCGAGGAGGGGTACACCCTCGTCGGAGTGCCGGACCTGTTCGGCGGCACGATGAACAAGGGCGGGATCTACCGTGATGGGCGCTGACGGGCGGGTGCGAGGGTGAGCCTGTGGATCGGATCGGCGGGGCCGGCGGGAAACGACTATCCTGCGGACGTGTCCGACCATTACGCCGCCGCCGACGAGCAGCGGTGGCTGACCGAGCCCCCCAAGCACACCCACCGCACCGCATTCCAACGTGACCGGGCGCGGGTGGTGCATTCGAGCGCGTTGCGGCGCCTCGGGGCGAAGACCCAGGTGCTCGGTCCCGGCACGGACGACTTCGTGCGCACCCGGCTCACGCATTCCCTCGAGGTGGCCCAGGTCGGTCGGGAGCTGGGCAAGTCGCTCGGCTGCGACCCGGACGTGGTCGACACGGCGTGCCTGTCCCACGACCTCGGGCATCCCCCGTTCGGCCACAACGGCGAGGGCGCGCTCGACCTGCTCGCGATGACCATCGGCGGCTTCGAGGGGAACGCCCAGACCCTGCGGCTGCTCACGCGGCTCGAGCCGAAGACCTTCGCGCCGGACGGCGGCTCCTGCGGCCTCAACCTCACGCGGGCGAGCCTCGACGCGGCCACGAAGTACCCCTGGGGGACCGGGGAGGGGCCCGTCGGCCACGACGGCACGGTGACCGCGAAGTTCGGGGTCTACGCCGACGACCTGCCGGTGTACGAGTGGCTGCGGGCCGGCGCCCCGGCGAAGGTGCGCTGCCTCGAGGCGCAGGTGATGGACCTGGCCGACGACATCTCCTATTCGGTGCACGACGTCGAGGATGCGATCGTGGGCGGCCGGCTGCACCCGGGAGTGCTGCGCGATCCGGCCGAGGTCGACCGGGTGCTCGACCACGTGCGCGACTGGTACGACCCGGACCTGTCGGACTCCGACCTCGTGGGCGCCACGAATCGGCTGCGCGAGCACCCGAACTGGGTGCGCTCCTACGACGGCTCGCGCCGCTCGCTCGCCACCCTCAAGGACATGACGAGCCAGCTCATCGGGCGGTTCTCCCGGGAGGCGGCGGATGCCACCCGCGAGCGGTTCGGGCAGGGGCCGCTCGTGCGCTACGCCGCCGACCTCGTGGTGCCGCCCGAGATCGAGGCCGAGATCGTGGTGCTCAAGGGGCTCGCGGCGACGTATGTCATGGCCCCGCGCGAGCTCGAGCCGGTGTATCAGCGCCAGCGCAGCATGCTCTCGGATCTCGTCGAGGTGTTCTCCGAGCGTGCCGAGACCGCACTCGAGGAGCCGTTCCGCCTCGACTGGCTCGAGGCGGACGACGACGCCACTCGCCTTCGGGTGGTCATCGATCAGGTCGCCTCGCTCACCGACCTGTCCGCGATCGCGCTGCACGCGAGCATGTGCCGGGGGGCCTGAGACGGTGGTCGGGCGGATCCGGGTGGAGGACATCACCGCGGTGCGCGAGCGCGCCCGGATCGAGGAGATCGTCGGGGCGCACGTGACCCTGCGGTCGGCCGGCGTGGGCTCGATGAAGGGGCTGTGCCCGTTCCACGACGAGCGCACGCCCTCGTTCCACGTGCGCCCCCAGCTGGGCCTCTACCACTGCTTCGGCTGCGGCGAGGGCGGTGACGTGATCGACTTCGTGATGAAGATCGACCACCTCGCCTTCGCGGAGGCGGTCGAGCATCTCGCGGCCCGGGCCGGCGTGCAGCTGCGCTACGAGGAGGACGGCAGCGGCGGGCGCAAGGGGCCCGACCCGGGCAAGCGCCAGCGCCTGCTCGAGGCCCACGGACTCGCCGCCGCCTTCTACGAGGAGCAGCTCGTGAGCCCGGAGGCCGCCGTCGCACGCCGGTTCCTGGCCGAGCGGGGCTTCGACCGCGCGGCGGCCGCGCAGTTCGGGGTGGGATATGCCCCGAAGGGGTGGGACAACCTCGCCCGACACCTGCGCAATCGGACGTTCACGGAGGCCGAGCTCCTCGCGGGCGGGCTCGTCAGCCAGGGGAACCGGGGCTCCTACGACCGGTTCCGGGGCCGGCTCATGTGGCCGATCCGGGACACGACGGGCTCGGTCATCGGCTTCGGGGCGCGGCGCCTCTACGACGACGACCCCGGGCCGAAGTACCTCAACACCCCCGAGACCCCGCTGTACAAGAAGGCGCAGGTGCTCTACGGGATCGACGTGGCCAAGCGGGAGATCGCCCGGCGCAAACAGCTCGTCGTGGTCGAGGGGTATACCGACGTCATGGCCATGCATCTGGCCGGGGTGCCGACAGCCGTGGCCACGTGCGGCACGGCGTTCGGCGCCGACCACATCCGCGTGGCGAGGAGACTCCTCGGCGACGCCGCCACGAGCGCCTCCGGGATCATGCTCGCCACGGGCGGCAGCTTCGGTGGAGAGGTGATCTTCACCTTCGACGGCGACGAGGCCGGGCAGAAGGCGGCGCTGCGCGCGTTCGAGGAGGATCAGCGCTTCGCGGCGCAGACGTTCGTGTCCGTGGAGTCCCATGGCATGGACCCGTGCGACCTGCGTCAGCACGCCGGCGACGAGGCGCTGCGGGAACTCGTGGCCACGCGCACGCCGCTGTTCGAGTTCGCGATCACCTCGGTCATGAGCCGGGTCGATCTCGAGACGGCCGAGGGTCGGGTGACGGCGCTGCGGGCCGGCGCCCCGGTCGTCGCCCGGATCCGGGACGTGGCGCTGCGCAGCGAGTACGCGCGGGTGCTCGCCGGGGAGCTGGGCATGGACGAGAACGTCGTGCGGCGCGCCGTGCAGTCGGCGGGCCGGGCGGGCGGCGGGGGCGACCACGAGGTCGCCAGACCGGTCGCGGGGCGCGGCTATGCGGGTCCCTCGGGCCTCGACGATCCGGTCGTGCGGCTCGAGCGGCAGGTGCTCGAGGTGGTGCTGCAGCTGCCGGACCATGCCATGGCCGCGGGATTCGACGAGCTCGCCCCGGAGACCTTCACCGTGCCCGCCCACCGGGCCGTGCTCGACGCGATCCGCGCCGCCGGCGGGGTGAGCGCCTACGGCGGGCTCGTCGAGCAGCTGAGCGTCGCGGGCGCGGGGGCGGGCGCCGCCCAGCAGGCGATGGCGCAGTGGGCGGGGCAGGTGCTCGAGGGCGCCGGGCCGGTCGCCCCGCTCATCACGGAGCTCGCCGTGTCGCCCCTGCCGCAGGACCAGCCCGAGCACGTGGGGGAGTGGGCCGGTGGCGTGCTCACGGCGCTCGTGCGGCTCGGACTCAACCGGCAGATCGGCGACCTCAAGGCGCGCCTGCAGCGCACCCCGCCCACCGACCCGGGCTATCAGCAGCTCTTCGCCGACCTCCTCGCCCTCGAGGAGCGGCGCCGCTCCCTGCAGGGGTGAGGCCGCGGCGTCCCCGCAGGTGAGCACGTGTGCCGGGGCCGCTCGGGCGGCCGGTACAGTGTGCTCGTCGCCCCAGTAGCTCAGCCGGTCAGAGCAGCGGACTCATAATCCGTCGGTCGTGGGTTCAAGCCCCACCTGGGGCACCGCGACGCCTCGTTGCGCCGAGCGCGGTCGTGGCCTCGAACGTTCCGCGAACGACGAGCCGGGCGTCCCTCCGGTCTCGAGCGGGGTAGGTTCGGCATCATGGCAAAGAAAGCACCGGCGGCCGTTGCCGCGCTCGTCCCGGGTAGGCACCTCGCGCTGGTCGAGCTCCTCGACCAGCACTGGGCGATCGCGACGATCGATGCGATCGCCGTGGTGACGCCCGACGAGCACGGCTGGCGGCTCGCGTGGAGCCGGCCCTGGTACGACGTCGCGGGCGGAGACTGGGACGAGGAGGAGCACACGCTGAAGATCACGTGGGTCGACAACTCCACGGGCGCGACGCTCACCACCCTCGACGACGCCCCCAAGCACTTCCCGCGCGTGTTCAAGGAACGGGTCGACTCCTCGATCGTCTACGTGGAGTTCGAACGGATTCCCGGCTCGCGCGCGCAGCTTCGCGCCTCCGTGCGACGCAAGCCGGACGGTGAGCTGTTCTCCCAGATCAGCGCCACCCGCGACGTCCGCCGCACCCCGGAGCTCGATGAGCAGCTCGCGCAGCTCGAGCGGCGGCTCTGGGAGATCGTCGGTCTGTGAGCCTCGCGGTGGGGCGTCCCGCCGTCCGGGCATGCTCCGGCGTCGAGCTCTCCTTCTGCACCATGCCCGCAACCGGTCCGCATGATCCTGCGGCGGATCTGGTCGTCGGGGTGGCGCGATGTCCTGCGCTCGTTGCGCAGCATCCCGCCGTCCGACGCCCTGGGTATTCCGATCTCCCCGGATGTCGCCGGTCTCTCTGATGTCCCCGGTGTCCCGGGGGAATGTCGGTGGGTGCTGAGACCATGTTTGGTATGGAACTTCAGCGGTTCGAGCGGGAGGTGGTCGATGATTCGGCCATGCTCGCCCGGCTGCGTCGGGGCCGGGAGGTCATGGACGAGGTGATGATCGAGCGGCTCGCGTTGGCGGCGATGTGGGTCGAGCATCATCCGTATGTGATCGCGGCCGAGGACGAGGGTGAGGACACCCTGGCCCATCTGCCCCCGCTGGTCGTGGAGGCCACCCTGGCCCAGAAGGCCGAATGGGACCAGATCGATCACGACGCCCGCCAACGCGAGATCACCGCGATCCACACCGCCGCCGCCAACAACAACACGAACACCCGCAGCAGCCGGAGTAGCAGCGATGGTCCCGACGGCGTGACGAGTGTGCTGGATGATCGTGCTACGGATCCGGCATCGCATCCGTTGACGGCCGCGGATCTGGTCCCGGGGGTGGGATCGGGTCAGCGAGGGTTGTGGACGGTGGAGGAGTACTCGATCTCCACGTTCGCGGCCGGGGCCGGGATGGGCCTGGACGCCGCCCAGCGGCTCCTGCTCGAGGCCGAACAGTTACGTACCCGGCTCCCGCTGCTGTTCGCCCGGGCCCTGGCCGGGCGGGTCCGGGTCTGGCGGGCCCGTCAGATCGCGGCGGCGACCTTGTTCCTGTCGGTCGAGGCCTGCGGGTTCGTCGACTCCCAGCTCTCGCTCGTGCCGTTGAACTTCGGGCGTTCCCAGCTCGATGGGCTGATCAAGGAGGCCCTCATCCCTCATCCGGCACATGCCCACCGAGTACGAGGCCGCCGAACAAGCCGCCGATCAGGGCCCGGCCCGGGATGTCACCTTCACCCACGCCGAGACCGCCACCGGGGACTCGCGCATGCACGCGGTCCTACCCGCGGCCGATGGCCGGATCCTGCAGGACGTCATCGATCACCTCGCCGGCATGATCCAGGCCCAGGGCTGGAACCTACCCGCCGGAGACCTACGCGCCTACGCCCTCGGCGACCTCGCCCGCGCCCGCTACGGCCACACACCCCTACCCGGCTGCACCCCCACCGGCCCCGACCAACCAGCCCAACCAGACCAACCGGGCGAGCCCGACCCGTTCGGGAGGGCCGACTCTGCCGAGGCGTCCGACCCGGCCGGCGCATCCGAACCATCGAGCACGCCGGGTCATCAGGGCGCGCCGGACACCGGTGGTGCGGCCGTGCCGCGGGGCCGGATCCTGATGTACCTGCACCTCCAGGCCGCCGACCTCTGGCCCGCCGGACTCCCGACCACCAGCCCGCCACGACCACCCGGCGATCCGGGTGATCCCGGCGATCCCGGCGATCCGGGTGATCGTTGCGATTTCGGTGATCGTGGTGATCCGCGTGTGCCGGGTGCCGGCGCGCGGGCTGCGGGTGGCGGGTTCGATCGTGAACGGCTGCGCCGGGTCCCGGTCCGGGTCGAGGCCCGCGGCCTACCCCGCGGCGCGGTCATCACCGCCGCCGAACTCGGCTCCCTCTTCCACCGCCCCACCACCCTGCCGCCCGCACACGCGCCCGCGGCACCGGGCACACCCGCACCCGGCCCTGAGGAGACGGGTGTGCCCGAGGGTGCGCGTCTCAACGGGACAGCTGCGCCCGCATCCCCGGGACGGCCCGGCACCGTACTGCCCAGCACCGTGCTGCCCGAGACCGTGCTGCCCGGCACCGGTCTGCCCAGGACCGGTCTGCTCGGGACCGGTCTGCCCGGGGAGGGCGGGTCCGGGTCGTGTTTCGTGCCCGAGATCATCGTGCGCCCGGTCCTCGACCTGGACGAGCCCCTCGCGACCGATTCCTACACCCCGACCGAACGGATGCGCACCCAGGCCATCCTGACCACCGACCGATGCGCCTTCCCCTGGTGCACCCGCACCGCCCGCGCCTGCGACCTCGACCACATCGACGCCTGGCACACCACCGACGCCGGCAGGAGCGGCGAGGTCGGCGGCGTGGTCGTGACCGGGGGCGCGACCTGCCCGTGCAACCTCGCCCCGCTGTGCAGGGCGCATCACCGCCTCAAGACCCACGCCCACACCGATTCCGCCTCGCGCGGGCGCCACGCGGCCTGGTCCTACGCCAAACTCGACGCCGGCACCGACCTGTGGACCGGCCCCCACGGCATCCGCCTCCTACGCACCCCCTGGGGCACCCTCGACACCCAGGCCACCACCGAACCCGCCGGCCCCGCCGAGCACCGCGACACGCACGAGACCGCCGAGACCGCCGCCACGCGCGGCGGCACGGGAGCGATCGAGCCGGCCACCGGCACGACGACCGGCACATCCGGCGCCCCCGGCTCGCCCGCCGTGCCCGCGCCGCTGTCCCCGCAGCGGGAACGCGCCAACCGGGCCCACTGGTCCCAGGCCACCCCCGACACCCTCGCCATCGTCCACAGCCGAGACACCCGCCTGAGCGACCGCGCCGACACCACCCGCGCAGCCCACCGCGCCGCCGAGGAAGACGACGCCCGCTGCTACCCCGACGAACCACCCTTCTGAGGCAGCCGGCCCTTGCGCGAAACCGGGACGGGCCCTGTTGCGAGAGAATGCCGAGTGTGCAGAGCAGGCCGATTCGGGCGTGATCTGTGCCACCCCCTGGATGTCACGGGCACCCTCTCGAGTATGTATTATTGGCCAGGCGATCCCCCGTAGCTCAACGGCAGAGCGTCCGACTGTTAATCGGCAGGTTACTGGTTCGAATCCAGTCGGGGGAGCCCAGGGAAGGCAACGTGCGGCGTTTGATCGTCGCGACGTACGCACGATGGAACCGGTCGGTGTGTGCTCATCGGTGCTCCGCGCGGGCGCGGCACCGTGCGCCGGACACGGTCTCAGCCGAGTTCGTCGTGTCTACCCAGGCTCAGCCAGACCGGCACGGGTTCGATACCGGCCGCCATCGGTTCTCGAAGGGCCGCCGCCCGGTGCATTCGAGCAGGGAAGTTCTCCCCATCGAGCAGTGTGCCCCCGCCGCGTCCTGGCTGGGCCTGTGCCCTAGGATTGGGCCGTTATAGCCGTGTCCACAGATGAGGTAGATCGATGGCCCACCGTTTCAATCCAGCGCCGGGCTGGCCGCAGCCACCGGAGGGGTGGACCCCGCCCGCCGGTTGGCAGCCCGATCCGTCGTGGCCGCCCGCCCCCGAAGGGTGGCAGTTCTGGATCGACGACGCGGCCGGTGTGCCCGCTCCGCAGGCTCCCGCCCCTGCGGTTCCCGCTCCTCAGACTCCCGGGCCGATCGACAACGGGGGCTCCGCGCCGCACGACGCGGCCGCCGCTTCCGCCCCAGCCGGAGAGCAGCAGGAGGCGCCGCGCGAGCCCAGTGCGCCGGCGCCGCAGCATCTTGGACCCTCCGCCGCCGCAGCGGCAGCTCCGTTTCCCGGTACAGGCGCAAGTGCCCCCGCCCCGTCGGCGCCCGAACACCAGCCGCCCGCCCAGGAGGCGCCTGCTCAGCAAACCCCCGCTCCGGAAGCACCCGCGCAGCAGTGGCAGGGATCCGCGGAGTCCCAGGGGCAGCAGTTCGGTGAGCACCCGACCCAGCAGTTCGGGCAGCAGTTCGGTGACCAGGCCACCCAGCAGTTCGGTGACCAGCCCACCCAGCAGTTCGGGCAGCAATTCGGTGACCAACCCACCCAGCAGTTCGGTGGCGCGCCCGGGCAGCCTCCTGCCGGGCAATACGGCGGCGAAGGCGCCGGCTTCAGCTACGCGGCGGCCCAGCACGATCCGGGCACGTCGCCCTATCAGGGTCAGCCCGGCCAACCTGGCCAACCTGGTCAGCCGGCTCAGCCCGGTCAGCAGTACCCGGCCTACGCCGGCGCCTATCCCGGCCAGCCTGGCCAGCCCGGTCAGCCTGGTCAGCCCGGAGGCCCGGGTGCAGGTGGCCCGACCGGTCCGGGTGGCCCGGGTGAGCCCCGGAAGAAGCGAACCGGGCTGATCGTCACGATCATCGTGATCCTCGTGCTCGTGCTCGCGGCCGTGGTGTGGGGAATCGTCGCCCTGCTGTCCGATTCGGACAGCCCGGCCGCCGGCCCCACGGCGGCGCCCACCGTGACGCAGACCGAGGAGCCGACCCCCGACCCGACGACCCCCGCGCCGGAGCCGACGAGCGAGGAGCCCACGGCGGAGGAGACCACGGACGATCCCGGCGCGTCCGGTTCCGTCGTCGACCTCAAGCCGGGCGAGTTCGCCACGATCACCTCGGTCGGCACCGAGATCGCCGAGCTGACGATCACGGACATCGAGGTCGGCTGGACCCCCGACGCGAGCAACTTCCTGTGCAGCCCGCCCGAGGACGGCTCGGAGTACGCGCTGCTCCACGTCGAGGTGAACACGAACGACCAGATGGACCCGGCCGGACACTTCTTCACCGGAATGGGATTCAGCATGCTCGACGAGGCCGGCAACCCCGCCGGCGAGTCCGGCGCGTTCCTCGGGATCATGTGCCTCGACGAGGCCGATGCCCTCCCGAGCGAGTGGCAGGCGAACCAGTCCTACTCGGGGCTCATGCTCGCCACCTTCACCCCGGAGACGGCCATCGTCGAGTATCACGACTTCCTCGACTTCATGGGCGATGCCCCGAGCTATCGCTGGCACGTGGCCGACTTCGGATGATCAGGGAGATCCGCCCGTTCGGGGATCCGATCCTGCGCACCACCTGCGATCCGGTGCGCGGGATCACCCCGGGCACCCGGTCCGTCGTCCGGGACCTCCTCGACACGGTCGACCAGCCCGGCCGAGCCGGGGTCGCCGCCAACCAGATCGGCGTGGGCCTGCGGATCTTCTCCTACCTCGTGGACGGCGACCTCGGCTACCTCATCAACCCGGAGCTCGTCTCGGCCACGGGGGAGCAGAGCGGCCCCGAGGGCTGCCTGAGCGTGCCCGGGCACAGTTTCGAGGTGACCCGCCCGGACCGCGTGGAGGTCACGGGCATCGACCTCGACGGCGCCCCGGTGACCGTCGTCGGCACGGGCCTGCTGGCGCGCGCGCTGCTGCACGAACTCGACCACCTCGACGGCAGGCTGTACATCGACCTGCTGCCGGGAAGCCGGCGACGCGAAGTGCTGCGCGCCTTCCGGTAGCCGCGCACGAGAAGAGCCGAACGCGCGAGCGCCCGGGTGTCGATCGACCGATCGTCCCGGGCGCTCCTGCATGTCCGGACCGATATGACCCGGCCTTCGGCAGGCCTTGGGACGACGAAGGTCGCCTTCGCGACGTCCGCGGGAGGGTCGTAGCCTGCCCCGTCGGGTGGACCCCGAAAACTTTCCGGTAATGGACCGTGGCAATTTTCGGCAACAGCTGAGCATCGCCGATCCGGGACGGCCAGGGTATGGGGCGTGTCACCCGGAGCGGCCACGGTCACAGCCGTCGTCCGCACCTGCCGGTGACCTCGAATGATTGAGGAGGATCATGTCAGTGCACAGACGACGAGGCCTACGGACCATGGTGGCGGCCGCCGCCGTGGTTCCGCTCACCCTCGGATTGAGCGTCGCGGCCGGCGCGGAGACCGCCGTGCCGCCGGCGGAGCAGCCACAGCTCGAGTCGCGGGTGAAGGAGATCATCACGGTCGACGATCTCGAGTTCCGCGACCTCAACGGCAACGGCGTGCTCGACCCCTACGAGGACTGGCGGCTCTCCGCCGACGACCGCACGGGCGACCTCGTGGAGCGGATGAGCCTGACGGAGAAGTCCGGGCTCATGCTCATCGACACGCTCAACGCCGCCTGCGAGGACGGCGTGCGTGGCGCCGTCCCGGCCGAGGGCACGGACTACATCGAGAACCAGGCCATGCACCTGTTCGTCTTCCGGAACACGGTCGCCGGCCCGGAGGATGCGGTCTGCGGCGAGCCGGGTGGCGGCTTCCGCGCCTCGACCGTGGTCACCCCGGCCGAGGCGGCGCAGTTCACGAACTCCGTCCAGGAGATGAGCGAGGCCACCCGGCTCGGCATCCCGTCGCTGTTCAAGTCGAACGCGCGCAACCACATCGACCCGAACGCCCGGGCAGGCATCAACGAGTCCGCCGGCGCGTTCACGTCCTTCCCGAAGGAGGCCGGCATCGCCGCCGCGGCCCTCGGTGCCGAGGCCGCCGCCACGGGCGAGGACCCGACGACGGGCGACATGTCCGTCGTCGAGGACTTCGCCTCGATCATGGGCGACGAATGGGCGTCGATCGGGCTGCGCGGGATGTACGGCTACATGGCCGACCTGTCCACCGAACCCCGCTGGTACCGCGCCCACGAGACGTTCACGGAGGACGCCGACCTCAACGCGAACATCATGACCTCGCTCGTCTCCTCCCTCCAGGGCGAGGTCGGCGAGGACGGGCTCGCGCTCACCCCCGAGTCTCAGGTGGCGCTCACCCTCAAGCACTTCCCGGGCGGTGGGCCCCAGCAGCTCGGCCTCGACCCGCACTACGCGTTCGGCAAGGGGCAGGTCTACCCGGCCGACATGTTCGGCGAGCACCTCAAGCCGTTCGAGGCCGCGATCGAGGCGGGCGTCTCCTCGATCATGCCGTACTACGGTGTGCCGGTCGACGTCACCTACAACGGCGAGGAGCTGCCGGAGACCGGTATGGCCTTCTCCGATGCGATCGTCAACGGACTGCTGCGCGACCAGCTCGGCTTCCCGGGCTACGTCAACTCCGACACGGGCATCATCACCGACCGCGCGTGGGGGCTCGAGGACGCCACCGTGCCCGAGCGGGTGGCCGCCGCGATCAACAGCGGCACCGACACGCTATCCGGATTCCATGACGTGCAGGTGATCCTCGACCTCGTGGCCGACGGCCTCGTCGACGAGGCTCGGGTCGACCTCGCCGCCGAACGCATCCTCGCGCAGTTCTTCCGCATGGGCCTGTTCGAGAACCCCTACGTCGATCCGGCCGGGGCGACCGAAACGGTCGGTGCCGCCGCGCACCGCGAGGTGGGCCTGCAGACCCAGCGGGACTCGCTCGTGCTGCTCGAGAACTCCCAGACCCCCGGTGGCCCCGTGCTCCCACTCGCCGACGACGCGAGCGTGTACGTGCTCGGCGGGATCGACGGCGCCGCCGTCGCCGACCGCGGCTACGACGTGACGAGCGGCGACACCCCCGACGGGGCCGGGCGCCCGAGCGCCGCGGGCAACGACTACGCCGTCATCTCCCTCACCGCGAATGCCAGTGGCGGCGACTACGTCTCGAACGACCCGGCCTCGGGCCTCGATCCCGAACACGGAGTCAACCCGGCCGTCATCGACGGCATCCCCGGCTACGACGGGCAGAGCCCGTGGGGAGCGGCCGACGTGTGCAGCACCATCGAGGGCGCGGCCTGCACCGACAACGGCCTGCGCTTCGGCGGGGCCTACCCGTGGGAGTCGAGCGTGCTCGACTTCACCGGCATGGAGGCCGCCGACTCGTGGGAGGTGACCCCGTCCCTGGCGACGATCCAGGAGGTCATCGCCGAGATCGGCGACCCGAGCAAGGTGATCCTCGACGTCTACTTCCGCCAGCCGTACGTGCTCGACGAGGCCTCCGGCCTGCGAGACGTCGGCGCGATCGTCGCGGACTTCGGCACGAGCACCGGCGCGCTGCTCGACGTGCTCTCCGGGAAGCACGACTTCCAGGGCCGCATGCCCTTCGCGCTGGCCGGCACCGCCGAGGCGATCCTCGAACAGGACAGCGACCGGCCCGGCTACGACGAGACGACCGACGGCGCGCTGTACCCCTTCGGATACGGCCTGAGCTACGAGGGCGAGGCGGCGCCGTCCACACTCACCGCGCAGCCGGAGGTGACCGGACCGATCCCCGTGACGGAGGACTCGGTCATGTGGTCGTCGATGGCGAACGCGCGCGTGCCGTTCGACGTGGCCGACCACGGCTTCGTCGAGGAGGAGTACTTCCTCTCCGGCACGAGCTCGATCTACTCCGGCGAGTCCGGTGCGGCGACCGCGATCGACGCGGCCGACTACACGAACAACATCCTCGTGCGGCGCCCGGCCGATGCGGCCGACTTCTCCGGCGTCGTGCTCGTGGACATCCTCAACGCCTCGAACGGGTTCCCGGGAGAGGACCACTGGCGCCGGATGTGGCAGTGGGCGCTCGAGGAGGGCCACGCCGTCATCGGCCTCACCTCCAAGCCGATCCAGATCGACGCGCTGCACAACTACGATCCGCAGCGCTACGCGGACCTGAGCTGGGACGTCGAGGACACGGGTCGCGACCCGATCGTCGCCGACCCGGACGACCCGGGCTCCTTCGACCCGTTCATGGTCGTGCCCGGTGCGCAGGAGGGCCTCGTGTGGGACATCACGACCCAGCTCGGTGTGCTCCTCGACCGCGACCCGGGCAGCATCCTCGGGGGCATGTCCCCGGAGACGACGCTGCTGCTCGGCCAGTCGCAGTCCGCGATCTACCTGCGCACCTACGTGGAGAGCTTCCACGCGGCACAGTCGGACGCGAACGGCGGCTCGCTGTGGGACGGCTACCTCAACACGGCCGGGGCGCACGGTGTCAGGCCGCTGCAACAGGGCGACACCGGCTACACGCGCCTGCCGGGGGAGCTCCCCGCGCTCGACGTGCCGATGATCTCGGTGACCGCCGAGGGTGACGGGCCGCTGTTCGGCTTGAACGGCGTGGCCGAGCGTGAATACCCGGCGAACAACTTCCAGTGGCAGGTGCCCGGCACCCCGCACACCGATCTGCTCTCGCCGGTGATCCCGGCCGACGAGGAGATCTACCAGGCGGGCCGGCTTCCGAACACGGACGTGCACGAGGAGGCGTTCCGCGCCTCGCTCAACATCTACCCGCTCGAGCCGACGATCATCGCGGCGGCCGAGGCGCTCATCGACGCGGACCAGCAGGGCACGGTCCCGGCGGCATCGCTCTGGTACGACCAGGCCGGCGGCGACCTCGTGCGCGACGAGTCCGGCAACGTGACCGGGGGCGTGCGGTCCGGACTCCTCGAGTACCCGCTCGGGCAGTACCTCGGTGCGGCGAGCCCGGGCGCCGTGTACGGGTCGATGGCCCTCATCTCCGCCGAGGAGTTCGCCGACACCTACGGCACGCGGGCGGACTACCTCGACCTCATGGGCACCTTCGACGCCGGACAGATCGAGGCCGGGTACCTCTCGGACTGGGGCGCGGACTACCTCGTGGACGTCGCGAACGAGCTCCTCGACCGGATCGGGGTGGCGGATCTCGACCCGACCGATCCCACCGCGGCGCCGACCGAGACCACCGGGCCGACCGGTTCCCTGCCCGACACGGGGGCCGACATGGGCCCCGTGACCGGACTGGTCGTGCTCGCCCTGCTGCTCGGTGGCGCCGCCGTGCTCGTCGCCCGGCGACGGCCGGCAGGTGCCGGTTCCTGAGACGACCGGAGCACTCACCCCTGAATCCCGGGCCCCGTCGGCGTGTCGGCGGGGCCCGGGCAGGCGTCGACGTGCCAAATCGGCGCGGATCGGGCATGATGGGTCGAGAAGAAGTGCCGCACCCGTTCCGGCGGGCTATGAGATTCGTTGGGGAAGACGCATCTCGGGTCTGACGGAAAGGAGCGGATGATGTCTGGTGTGATCACCCGTGGGGTGATTTTCGTGCACTCGGCGCCACGTGCCCTGTGCCCCCATGTCGAGTGGGCGATCGGAAACGTGCTGCCCACGGCGCAGGTGCTCGCGGAATGGACCGAGCAGCCGGCCGCGCCGAGCATGTACCGCACGGAGATCTCGTGGGTCGGACCGGCGGGCACCGGTGCCCACCTCGCCTCGGCACTGCGCGGCTGGAATCACCTGCGTTACGAGGTCACGGAGGAGCCGAGCCGCGGCACCGACGGCTCCCGCTGGAGCCACACCCCCGACCTGGGCATCTTCCACGGCCAGGTGGACGCACACGGCAACACGGTCGTGCCGGAGGATCGGATCCGCTCGGCGATGGACCATGCGCACGATCCCGTGCGGATGCGCCAGCAGCTCGACCTCGCCCTGGGCCAGGCGTGGGACGACGAACTCGAACCCTTCCGGTACGCCGGTGCCGGGGTACCGGTGCGCTGGCTGCACCGGGTCGGCTGAGGGCCGGCCGAGGGTAGACTGAGGGCCGGCCGAGGGGCGGATATACGTGTGGCGGGGAGCCGGTGAGCTCCCCGCCACTGCCGTATCCGCGCGGCGCGCGGGCCTCAGACGCTCGTGGCCACGAGGGCCACGTTGTGCCCGCCGAACCCGAAGGCGTTGTTGATCGCGGCGATATCGCCGGCCGGCAGCTCCCGGGGCGCGTCGCGCACGAGGTCGATCGGCAGGTCGGGCTCGGGGGAGTCGACGTTGATCGTCGGGGGCGCGAGCCGGTCCCGCAGCGCGAGCACCGTGAAGATCGCCTCGAGTGCCCCGGCGCCGCCGAGCAGGTGGCCCGTCATCGACTTCGTGGCCGAGACCACCGCCTGGTCCCCGATGGCACGCGCGATCGCCGCCGCCTCGATCCCGTCGCCGACGGGGGTGGAGGTGGCGTGGGCGTTCACGTGCGCGATGTCGCCGGCGGTGAGCCCGGCGTCCTCGAGCGCGAGCCGGATCGCGGTCTCCTGACCGGCACCCGTCGGGTCCGGCGGGGCGATCGCGTAGGCGTCGGAGCTGAGCCCGACGCCGCTGAGCCGGGCGTAGATCGTGGCCCCACGGGCCAGCGCATGGTCCTCCCGCTCGAGCACGAGCACCCCGGCGCCCTCACCGAGCACGAACCCGTCGCGCTCGGTGTCGTAGGGCCGCGAGGCGGCCTGTGGGTCGTCGTTGCGGGTCGAGAGCGCCTGCATCTTCGCGAAGGCCGCGAGCGGGAGCGCGTGGATGGCCGCCTCCGTGCCGCCCGCGACGACGACGTCGGCCCGGCCCGAGCGGATCATCTCGATCCCGTAGCCGATCGCCTCGGCGCCCGAGGCGCAGGCGGAGACGGGCGTATGCGCGCCGGCCTTGGCCCCGACCTCGAGGGAGACGTAGGCGGCCGGCGAGTTCGGCATGAGCATGGGCACGGTGAGCGGCAGCACCCGGCGGGCCCCGCTCTCCTTCAGGGTGTCCCAGGAGCTGAGCAGGGTCCACACCCCGCCGATCCCCGAGGCGATGACGGAGCCGATCCGCTCACCGGGAACGTCGGGGGAGCCGGCATCGGCCCACGCCTCACGGGCGGCGATGACGGCGAACTGCGCGCTGGGATCCATCCGCTTGCGCTGCGGCAGCGGGAGCACGTCGGCCGCGGGCACGGCGAGCTCGCCCGCGAAGGTCACCGGCAGGTCGTACTCCTCGACCCACTCGTGGGTCATGGTCGCCACGCCGGAGGTGCCCGCGAGGGCGGCCGACCAGGTGGTGGGGACGTCCCCACCCAGCGGGGAGGTCACACCGAGGCCCGTGACTACGACGGGTACATGGTCACTCATGAGACGGCCTTCTTCGTTCGTTCCGGGAGCGGGCCGGTCACCGGAGGACGCACCGAAACGGTGCGCCCTCCGAGGACCGGAGCCACGGGGGCAGGAATCAGGCCTGCGCCTGGGCGATGTAGTTGACGGCGTCGCCGACGGTCGTGAGGTTCTGAACCTCTTCGTCGGGGATGCGCACCTCGAACTTCTCCTCCGCCAGGGTGACGATCGTCATCATCGACAGCGAGTCGATGTCCAGGTCGTCGGTGAAGGACTTGTCGAGCTGCACCGCGTCGGTGGGCAGACCGGTCTCTTCGTTCACGATCTCGGCGAGACCGGCGAGGATCTCCTCGTTGCTGGCCATGGGGGCTCCGTTTCTTGGGTAGCTAGGGGTTCCTAGCCTAGGGGTGTGCGGGTGGGAGGTGCGCCCTCAGGGGAGGACGACGACCTGGCCGGCATAGGCCAGTCCGGCGCCGAAGCCGACCTGGAGGGCGACGGCGCCGCTCGGGGCCGTGCCCTCCCGCAGCAACCGTTCGGTCGCGAGCGGGATGGACGCCGCCGAGGTATTCCCGGTCTCGGCGATGTCGCGGGCGACGATGACCGAGTCGGGAAGCTTGAGGAGCTTGGTGAGCTGATCGGTGATGCGCATGTTCGCCTGGTGCGGGATGAACACCTCGATGTCGTCGAGGGTCAACCCGGCCGCCGCCACGGCCTGGCGTGCCACGCCCGGGATGGTCGAGATCACCCACTTGAACACGGTCGGCCCCAGCTGGCGCAGCGTCGGGGTGCGCATCTGGGAGACCTCCTCGGCGAGTTCGGGCGTCTCCTCCTCGGGCTCGCCCAGCTCCTCGTGGCGGTAGTCGAGCCACGACCGGGTCTGATAGATGACGCCGGCCTGCCCGCCGTCCGATCCCCAGACGGTCGGGCCGATGCCGGTCTGGTCCGAGGCGGTCACGACCGCCGCTCCCGCCCCGTCGCCGAGCAGGAACGAGATGGTGCGGTCGGTCGGGTCGATGAAGTCGCTCATCTTCTCCACTCCGACCACGACGACCGTGCGCGCCAGACCGGCCCGTACCATCGCGTCCGCCTGGGCGATGCCGTAGCAGTAGCCGGCGCACGCCGCGGACAGGTCGAAGGCCGGGGCGGGGGTGGCCCCGATCCGGTCGGCGACGATCGTCGCCAGCGCCGGGGTCTGCTCGAAGTGGGTCACGGTGGAGACGATGACCGCATCGACGTCGGCCCCGGTGATGCCCGCCTTGGCGAGTGCATCCTGGGCCGCGGCGGTGGACATGTCGGCGATCGTCGTGTCGTGGTCCGCCCGGGCGCGGGTGACGATGCCGGTGCGCTGACGGATCCACTCGTCGGAGGAGTTGATCGGCCCGGCGATGTCGTCGTTGGTCACGAGGTTCTCACCGCGGAAGCCGCCGATGGCGGCGATGCGGGATCCGGTCGTGGTGGGGGCCCCGAGCAGGGTGGTCATCGGCTCTCCTTGATGGCGGCGATTGCGGAGTCCAGATCGGCGGGCTTCTTGATCGCGATCGTGGCGACCCCCGGCATGGACCGGCGGGCGAGCCCGCTGAGCACCCCGCCGGGAGCGAGCTCGATCGTCGTGGTCACGCCGCGGGAGACCATGGTCTCCTGGCACCGGTCCCACCGGACGGGATGGGTGATCTGGTCGACGAGCAACTCGAGCGCGCGCGGGCCGGAGGGCACGGGCTCGCCGGTGGCGTTGCTCAGCACCGCGAGCGTGGGCGCGGCCGGGGTGAGCGCTCCGGCGGCGGCGGCGACGTCCGGGACGGCGGGGGCCATGTACCGGGTGTGGAAGGCCCCGGCGACGGCGAGCGGGATGACCCGCGCCTTGGCGGGCGGTGCGGCCGCCAAGGCTTCGAGGTCGGCGCGGGCACCGGCGGCCACGATCTGCCCGCCGCCGTTGACGTTGGCCGGAACCAGCCCGGCCGCGACGATCGCGGTGGTCACCTCGTCCGGGTCTCCGCCGACGACGGCCGCCATGCCGGTGTCTGCGGCGGTCGCGGCCGCGGCCATCGCGCGACCGCGGACGCCCACGAGCTCGACCGCCTCGGCCGCGGTGAGGATCCCGGCGGCGGCGACGGCGGCGAACTCGCCCACCGAGTGCCCGGCACTCAGGCCGGCCCAGCCGGCGACCGGCCCGACCTCGCCCTCGAGCAGGTGCAGTGCCAGCAGGGACGCGCCGACGATGAGTGGCTGGGCCACCGCCGTGTCCTTGATCGTGGCGGCGTCGGCCGTGGTGCCGAGACCGAGCAGGTCGATTCGGGCGGCGTCACCGAGGGTCCCCAGGAACTCGCGGGCCCCGGGCAGTTCGAGCCACGGCTCGAGCATTCCGGGGGTCTGGGAGCCTTGGCCGGGACAGAGGAGGGCAATCACGGTCTCTACCTTTCCCGAGTCGGGGTGCCGCTCTCGCAATTGGAACGGACCAAGCTTATCCACTGGCGTTGTGCGAAACCTACAAAACCCGCCCGATTGGTGATCCGCGTCGCATCAGCCCGGTGAGGTGGGTCTCGCTCGCCCCTACGGGCAGCCCCGGGAACCTCTCGGGCACGTTCGCCCGGGGCACGGCCCGAGCACGTGCGTGGGGCCCGCCTCGGGGGTAGCGTCCGACGATGATCAGGTCCAGCAGAGCATCCGATGCCGGCGGCCGCGCCGGCCCGAATCGTCGTGCCGGCGCGGTGACCGGCTCCGTGGTCGGTCCCAGGCCTGCACGCGGTCCGGGGAGCCGGCTGCTCGAACTGCAGGGCGCCGCGGGCAACCGCGCCGTCTCCCGGCTCGTCGCCGCCCCGACGCTCATGCGGCGGATCGGGGCGCAGGCGGTGCCGGGCCCCGGAGGCGGTGGGTTCGCACAGGGCGCTCAGGGAGCTCAGGGTGCTCAGGGTGCTCAGGGGGATCAGGGGGATCAGGACGCACAGGGCGCTCAGGGGGATCAGCGCGTTGAGAGCGGCGGTGCCGCGGCGCCCGTCGAACTCGGCGGGAGGGTCCTTCGAACCCGCCACGAGGCGGCGGACGCGCTGGAGGACTGGGGCAGGTTGCTGAACTACCAGGCCGCCGGCGCGGCCCGCCGGGGGATCCCGGTCCCCGCCGAGGTGGAGGAGGCGAGTTGGCGGCTCGACGTGTTCGTCTCCTCGTTGCGGCAGGGTGTGGGCGCGGATGAGCTGCTCACCGGGACGTATGCCGCCGACGCCCGGGACATGTATGCCGAGCTCGTCCGCGCCGGGAACCGGCTGGCGGTGCTCCGTGTGACGGCACGGCCCGAGGCCCGGGCGCTGGCCGCCCGGGCGGCCGAGGCGCGTGCGACCGCCGCCGAACTCGAGCACCTGGTGGCGCGGATGCAGGAGGCCCAGCACGCCTATTTCCGCGCCGGCGACGCGGACAGCCTCGCGCAGGTGACCGCCACCCTGGGCGAGGTCGCCTCCGCCCGGATCACGATCGTGGCGGCGTCGCAGTCGCTGTCGGACATCGACGCCCGGCTGCGCCGCTGGGCGAGCGTCGGAGCGGCCGCCGGCACCGCACTCGACCTCGCCGGCATGCTCGGCGAGCTCTCCCGCACCGTGGCGCTCGCCGGAAACGTCAAGGACGCGATGGGAGTGATCGGGTCGTCGATCTCGCTCATCGCCCCGACGGGAATGACCGAGGCCCGCCAGGCGGCGTCGACGACGAGCGCGTTCACCGATATCGCCACGACGGGGGTGGGATTCGCGGTGGGCACCGGCGGTGCGGCGTTCACGGGCTACTTCATGTACGTCAAGGAGATGACCGCCGCGATCCTCGACACACTCGGCCGGATCGAGGGTTACACCGCCCAGGACAACAGTGACCGGATGGCCGTGGGCTGGTACCAGGACGTCAACTGGGCGGTCGAGCCCGGGGGACGGGAGATGTTCCTGTTCCTCGTGCCCCTCATGCACGCATCGTCCGCGGCCGACGTGGCGCGGCCCGCGGAGACCGTGCGCGACTACTTCCTGGCGCACGAGGAGACGTTCCGTGCAGGAATGAGCGACCACGAGGACGTGCCGGCGAGCGGAATGCTGTGGTGGCGAGATCTCGACGGGGAGGCGTTCGGCGCGTGGGCACTGGCCCATCGCGACGAGATCTGGCGGCTCGTCTATGGAACGCGGCGGGTGCCCGCGGCCGACGCCGCCCGGGCCGCTGCCGGCCGGTAGCGCCTACTCGGCCAGGCGCCCCACCGCGATCGCGATCTGCAGCACGAAGCCCTCCCGCGCGTCGGTCGGATCCCACCCGGTGACCGTCGAGATCCGCCGCAACCGGTACCTCACCGTGTTCGGGTGCACGAACAGCCCCCGCGCCGTCGCCTCGACCGAACGGCCCTCGTTCAAGTACGCCGAGAGCGTCTCGAGCAGGGAGGAGCCCGCCGCCACGAGCGGGGCGTAGACGTCGGAGAGCAGGGTGCGGTGCGCGTCCTCGTCGCCGATGAGCATCCGCTCGGGCAGGAGCTCGTCGGCGAGCACCGGCCGGGGGGCCGTGGGCCAGGCCCGCACCGCCCGCAGCCCGCGCAGTGCGGAGCGGGCGGATCGGGAGGCGTCGGCCAGCTCGCGCACCTGTGGGCCGATGACCACCGGCCCGGCGCCGAAGTGCGGCACGAGGGTCTGGGCCTGCGCGCGCAGGTTCCCCTCCCCGCCCAGCACGACGACGAGCCGATCTCCCTGGATCCCCACGAGCGCATCGGAGGCGCTACGGCGGGCGGAGCGCCGGAACTCGGCCGCGCGGACGTCGTCCATGGGTCCGTCGACGCTGCCGACGATGACGACCGTGTTGCCCCGGCCCGCCCAGCCGAGCGCCGAGACCCGGGAGCGGAGGGAGTCGTCGGCGTCGCCGCGTAGGAGCGAGTCGACCACGAGCGCCTCGAGCCGGGCGTCCCACGCCCCGCGCGATTCGGCGGCGCGGGCGTACACCTCGGCCGCGGAGAATGCCACCTCGCGGGAGTAGAGCAGCACGGCCTCCCGGAGGGACTGCTCCATCTGCCCGGTCGCGAGCGAGGCCGTGTGCGCCTCGACGACCTCGACGATGATGCGCACGAGCTGGAGGGTGTGTTGGAGCGAGATGGAGCGGGTGAGCTCCGGGGGAGCGGCGCGGAAGATCTCGGCGGCGTTGTAGGCGCCCTGGCCGTTGTTCTCGTACCAGGAGATGAAGCTCTTGATGCCGGCCTGGGCGACGAGACCGATCCAGGAACGGTCCTCGGCGGGGAGGCCCCGGTACCAGGGCAGGTCCTCGTCGAGGCGCCGCAGCGCGGCCCCGGTGAGCAGGTCCGTGCCCTGCCGGAGCCGGTGCACGAGCTCGAGCGAGGGCGGGGTGCGCAGGGGGCCGGTCGTGCCTGGGGCGGGGGGCGGGCTCACCCGTTCAGGATAGGGCCCCGCGCGACGGGAATTTGTGGAGAATGCACAACGGCGGGTCACCTGGGTGACCCGCCGTCGTGAGGGGACTCGTCCCCGGATGACTCTAGGAGTCGCCGCCCGCGGAACCGGTGGTTCCGGCGTTCACGTCGAGCAGCCGGTACTTCTCGACCGCCTGGGCCGGGATGCCGGCGTCGATCTCGCCGCGAGCCGCGAGCGCCTGGAGCGTCTTGGTCACGAGCGAGTGGGTGTCGATGAGGAAGTGACGACGCACGGCGGGGCGGGTGTCGGAGAACCCGAAGCCGTCGGCCCCGAGCACCCAGTAGTCGCCCGGGACCCACTGGCGCACCTGGTCGGGAACCATGTGGTCGTAGTCGGTCGTCGCCACGAACGGACCCTGAGCCCCGGAGAGCTTCGTGGTGATGTAGGCCTCGCGGCGCTCGCCACCGGGGTTGACGAAGGCCTCCCGGTCGGCGTCGAGCCCGTCGCGGCGCAGTTCGGTCCAGCTCGTGACCGACCAGACGTCGGCGCTCACGCCCCAGTCGTCGGCGAGGAGCTGCTGGGCCTCGAGGGCCCACGGCACCGACACGCCGGAGCCGAGCAGTTGGGCCTTGGGCCCGTCCGCCTGGCCGGTGCTCAACTTGTGGATCCCGCGCAGGATCCCGTCGACGTCCACGTCCTCCGGCTCGGCGGGCTGGACCATCGGCTCGTTGTAGACCGTCAGGTAGTAGATGACGTTCGGGTCGCGGGCCTCGCCCTCGCCGTACATCCGCTGCAGCCCGTCCTTGACGATGTGGCGGATCTCGTAGCCGTAGGCCGGGTCGTAGGAGATCACCGCACGGTTCGTCGCCGCGAGCACGGGGGAGTGCCCGTCGGCGTGCTGGAGGCCCTCACCCGTGAGCGTGGTGCGCCCGGCCGTGGCCGCGATGAGGAACCCGCGGGTGAGCTGGTCGCCGGCGGCCCAGAACTGGTCGCCGGTGCGCTGGAACCCGAACATCGAGTAGTAGAAGTAGAACGGCACGAGCGGCTCGCCGTGCGTGGCGTAGGAGGTGCCCACGGCCTGGAACGCCGAGGCCGAGCCGGCCTCGTTGATCCCCGTGTGCAGGAATCCGCCCGCCTCCGACTCCTTGTAGCTCAGCAGCAGGTCACGGTCCACCGCGAGGTAGTGCTGGCCGGTCGTGTTGAAGATCTTCAGGCTCGGGAAGATCGAGTCGAGGCCGAAGGTGCGGGCCTCGTCCGGCACGATCGGCACGATCCGCTTGCCGAAGTCCTTGTCGCGCAGCAGGTCCTTGAACAGCTGCACGAGGGCCTGGGTGGTGGCCACCTCCTGGTGTCCCGACCCCTTCGCGAGGCGGTCGTAGGCCTTGTCCGCGGGGAGGTTCACCTGGGTGTACTTGCTCCGGCGCTCCGGCAGGAATCCTCCCAGGGCGCGGCGGCGCTCGAGCATGTACTGGATCTCGGGTGCGTCCTCGCCCGGGTGGTAGTACGGGGGCAGGTACTCGTCGGCGTCGATCTGCTCGTCGGTGATCGGGATCCGCAGCGAGTCCCGCAGCAGCTTCGTGTCGGCGTTGTGGAGCTTCTTCATCTGGTGCGTCGCGTTGCGCGCCGCGAAGGAGGGCCCCAGGCCGTAGCCCTTGATCGTGTGCGCGAGGATGACCGTCGGCTGGCCCTTGTGGTTGACCGCCGCGTTGTAGGCGGCGTAGAGCTTGCGATAGTCGTGCCCGCCACGCTTGAGCGCCCAGATCTCGTCGTCACTCATGTTCTCGACGAGCGCCTTCGTGCGCGGGTCGCGCCCGAAGAAGTGCTCGCGGATGAACGCGCCGTCCTCGGCCCGGTAGGTCTGGTAGTCGCCGTCGCGGGTGTTGGTCATCAGGTTGACGAGCGCGCGGTCCTTGTCGCCCTCGAGCAGCGGATCCCATTCCCGGCCCCACACGACCTTGATGACGTTCCAGCCGGCGCCGCGGAAGAAGCCCTCGAGCTCCTGGATGATCTGCCCGTTGCCGCGCACCGGGCCGTCGAGGCGCTGCAGGTTGCAGTTGACCACGAACGTGAGGTTGTCGAGCTCCTGCTGGGCCGCGAGCTGGAGCATGCCGCGCGACTCCGGCTCGTCCATCTCGCCGTCGCCGAGGAATGCCCACACGCGCTGCTGGCTCGTGTCCTTGACGCCGCGGCCGTGCATGAACCGGTTGACCCACGCCTGGTAGATCGCCGAGGACGGGCCGAGGCCCATCGAGACCGTGGGGAACTCCCAGAAGTCCGGCATGTTGTGCGGGTGCGGATAGGAGGGCAGCCCCCGCCCGCCGGCGGGGCGGGAGAGCTCCTGGCGGAAGCCGTCCAGGTCCGTCTCGGACAGGCGCCCCTCGAGGAAGGCCCGGGCGTACATGCCGGGGGAGGCGTGCCCCTGGAAGTAGACCTGGTCGCCGCCGCCGGGGTGATCCTTGCCGCGGAAGAAGTGGTTGAGGCCCACCTCGTAGAGGGTGGCCACGGAGGCGTAGGAGGAGATGTGTCCCCCCACGGAGATGCCGGGGCGCTGGGCCCGGGTCACCATGACCGCCGAGTTCCAGCGCAGATAGGCGCGGTAGCGCCGCTCCACGGCCTCGTCGCCCGGGAAGTAGGGCTCGTCGTGCACGCTGATCGTGTTCACGAACGGACTGGTCACGGGCTGCTGCACCGTGACGTTGCGCTCCCGTGCCCGTTGGAGCAGGTTGAGCAGGACGTACCGAGCACGGGGACCGCCGCGCGAGTCGATGAGCCCGTCGAGGGACTCGATCCACTCGGCGGTCTCGTCCGCGTCGATGTCGGGCACCTGACTGATCAGGCCGTTGATCAGTGGCTTCGCTTGAGACGTCACGTCACGTTCTCCTCTCGGGCGTCGAGCGCCGGTGCTCTGTTGACCGTCCGGGCCCATACCGCTGCTTGGTCTCGTGTTGACCATTGTGGTCCGTGGCGCAGGAGAAAAGAACCGGAATGAGACGTGGACCCCTGTGATGTCGCTGACAGGATCTCAAAGTAGGATCATGGATGACCCGAGCCGGGCACCGCAGACGGTCCCGGCGACACACCCCAGGCACCCCAGCGGTGCGCCAGACGAAGGAGAATTGTGGCAGTTCAGTCCGAGACCGACCCGGCGATCGTCATCGCCCGACTCGGTTTCAAGGAGGGCTTCGTTGTGCAGGAGTTCGGCTACGACGACGACGTCGACCTCGGCCTGCGCGAGGAGGTCGAGCGATTGACCGGATCGGAACTGGCAGGCGAGGACGTCGACGACGTGACGGATGCCGCGCTGCTGTGGTGGCGCAGCGACGACGGCGACGCCCACGACCTGACCGACCTCGTGACGGATGCGACCGTCACCCTCGAGGACGGCGGCCTGCTGTGGGTGCTCACGCCCAAGACCGGCAGCGCCGGCCATGTGCCCCCCGGCGACCTCGAGGAGGCCGCGGCCACCGCCGGCATGAACACGACCACCATCGTGCCCGCGGGCGACTGGATCGCTCACCGGTTCACGGCCCGCGGTCGGGGCCGCTGAGGCGTGGCCGCAGGTCCCTGCACGTCGACCGGGCCGATCACCCGGCCGATCACCGGGCCCATCCACGGGCATCTCGTGGGCGAGCCCGCGCCCGCCTTCGCCGGTGTCGACACCCACGGCGCCGCGCTCACCTCGGCGTCGCTGCGCGCGGGGACGACGCTGCTCGCCTTCTTCCCGTTGGCCTTCACCGGCGTCTGCGGCGACGAACTCGGTGAGCTCTCCGCCGCCGCCGAGCCCGGCGGCGCCCTCGCGGGGTTCGCCGAGTGCGCGGGGCCCGCCGGGCTGCGGGTGCTCGCGGTCAGCTGCGATCCGATGGCGAGCCAGCGGGCGTGGCGCGAGCAGCGCGGGTTCGGGTTCGAGCTCGTGTCGGACTTCTGGCCGCACGGGCGGATCGCGCACGCCTTCGGGGTCTTCGACGAGACCTCGGGGCGGGCCGAGCGGGCGAGCTTCCTCATCGACTCCGCGGGCACTGTGCGCTGGTCGCTCGTGCATCCCGCGGGCCTGCCGCGGCCGGTGAGCGCCTACGCGGACGCGCTGGCCGGGCTCGCTCGACCGGGGCGGGACTGAGGGATGGGCGCCTTCATGGATCGGTGGTCGCACCGGCCCGGGGACCTGCTGCCCGCCTCACCCGTGGCCATCGCCCACCGGGGCGGTGCGGCGATGGCGGTGAACGCCGGCAGGGAGAACTCCCTCGCCTCCTTCGAGGCCGCCATCGAGCTGGGAGTGACCTACCTCGAACTCGACGTGCGCTCGAGCAGCGACGGCGAGGCGTTCGTGTTCCACGACGACGACCTCGGCCGGGTGACGGGCCGAAGCGGCCCCCTCGAGGCGCTGACCGCCGCACAGGTCGATGCGATCCGCCTCGACGGCGGCGACGGGATCCCGCGGCTGGCGGACGTGCTGGGCGCGTTCCCCGGCGCGTGGGTCAACGTCGACTTCAAGTCCGATGCGGTCGTCGGCCCGGCGATCGCGGCGATCGACGATTCGGACGCCTGGGAGCGGGTGATCGTCGCGGCGTTCTCGCACGAGCGGCTCGTGCGCGTGCGCGAAGCCCGGCCGCAGGCGCTCACGTCGACCTCCCCGAGGGAGATCGGCGCGCTCAGGTTCGGTGGGCGCCTCGGACGCGACTACGTGGGCCGGGGCGGCGCCGTCTGTACGCAGGTTCCCGTGCGACACCGCGGGGCCACGATCGTGACCGGCTCCTTCGTGCGGTCGGCGCACCTGCTCGGACTGCCGGTCCACGTGTGGACGATCGACGAGCCCGCCGAGATGCGCCGACTGCTCGACGCCGGGGTCGACGGGATCGTCACCGACCGCCCCGACACCCTCGTGGACGTGCTGCGCAGCCGCGGCCAGTGGCACGGGGCGGACGGGGCCGGCCCGGAATGAGCATGGAATTAGCCTCGTGCCCGGTGACGTTGCTAGGCTTCCTCGGGTGCCGGGGCCTGTAGCTCAGTTGGTTAGAGCGCCACGTTTACACCGTGGATGTCGGGGGTTCGAGTCCCTCCGGGCCCACCCGATGTTGGAAGCTCAAACTTCCGACAAGAGCAGTCTTAGTATCCGCGCCCGACCGTAGGAGCTCGTCGTAGGCGAGCGCGTCGGCTTGGAGCGCGGGGTCGAACAGCGCGTCGAAGGGTTCGCCGTGCTCGGCCTCTACGATGTCGGAGCCGTCGAGTTCGTAGACGTTGATGCGGTCGAAGAACGCCTGGTTGCAGATGCGCCGCAGCGAGTCGTCAAGGCTCATGTAGATCGCGTGGGCGTTGCCGGCGAGCGCCAGGCAGTCCTCCAAGTGGGTCTTCGCCTGGTCGTACTCGACCTGACCTGCGTCGATGCGGGAGTCGAGGAACGCGAGTCGGCGCGCGATGCGATCTTGTTCCTCCTTGAGCAAGTCCAGGGGCACCGCCCCAGCATGGTGGGCGTGCAAGAGGCTACGGCGCTCGTCGCGGAGTTTGTCGCGCTCGGCCGCAAGGGCGCTGCGCTCCTTCTTCGCCGCCTCGCGAAGTTCATCGAACTGCCGGGTGAGCATGTGGCGCAGTGCCACGACGATGTGCTCGGGAATCTGCACCTGCCGGTAGTAGTCCTCCACCTTTTGCTCGATGTCGCCCACCGGCATCGCCTGCCGGATGCAGGATGTGCGCTTGGAGTGACGGCCGGCGCAGATGAAGTACGGGTAGACGACGCCCTGCCCGTTCTTGGCGTGGGTGACCATGAGGCGAGAGGCGCAGTCGCCGCAGTAGATCGAGCCTTTCAGATAGTGCTCGTGCGTCTGGGTCTTCTCCCCGGAGACTTGATGGGCGGTATGTTGACCGGCCCACGCGAAGAGCCCGGCGCGACCGGGCGCGCGGGGATCGGTCAACATAACCACCAGATCGGCATAACGGTGCCAAGTGCCAGTAAAGGTCGAGCTGGCTCGTCTCCCAGACCCCACGGGTCGGGTTCCAGGTTGCGAACGGCTGCTGCTCGGGCGGTTGCGGGGTTGCGTCGTTCATCGTCGTCTCCTTCCGAGCCGGGGCGGATCATGCCCTGCAGATCGGCCATCGCCGCCACGATCCACCTGGAGGCGTTGTTGCGGATCGAGGTGTTCTCGGTCCACCCCGTGACCAGATCGGTCATCGTCAACGTCCGCGCGAACTCGCCCTGGAACGTCGGCCCGCAGTGCGCGACGGTGTCGGCCTCGATCACCCCCGGCCGCGTGGGCGGCTCGTCGCCGACCTTGCTCAGCCCGATCGAGTTGCGCAGCAACGGGGAGGGCGTCGTCGTCGACACACCCCGCAGCTGCATCGACGCGCGGGCCGGGGCCAGGTACCGGTCGATGGTCGCCGCGCTCATCGACTCCAGCTGCGCGATCGCCTCCGCGGTGGCGAAGGGCTTGTCCAGGTCCCCGGCCTCGGCCAGCAGCGGCAGCCACAGCTCCCGCATCACCACCAGGTACTTCCCGCACGGACAGCCCATCAGCGCCCACACATGCTCCAGTAGCGCTCGGGAGTCGTCGCCGTACCGCTTCGCTCGCAGCTTGCGCCGATCGACCTGCTCGGCCGGATCCGGCAACGCCGGGCCGGTGAGCATCCGCTGCGCCGTCGAGCGGGCCATCCCCGTCGTGGACATCACCTCATCCAGGATCCTGGCCTTGTCCCGCTTCGACGCTCGCGCGTACGCGGTCCGCAGCTTGTTCGTCACCTGTCGCCTCGCGGCCATCGGAATCTTGCCCTCCGCCATCAGGCAAGCCTGCCCCTGCGGGGGCTACGCGCTCAAAGAACCTGAGGCACCAGCCCATCCCTCGCGCTCAAAGAAGCTGAGGCACGTCGACCTCTTACGGATGTCCCCGCTAAGTCGTACTCTAAAGCGAGGCAGATTCCTCCTTGATCTGGCGCCCCGTTCGGGCAGGCCCCCGGGCCACTCTCTACGCACTGTCTCGTCACTTGACCGTGCAATGAGAGGACAGTGCAATGATCCGCCTGCTCTGGACCGCCAGCGTCCGCACCCGCTACTTCCTGCGGCGCTACATGCCCACCAACATCCTGCTCGACCTGATCCGCACCCGCCGAGGCCTCAAGTGGGGCATCCCCGCGATGCTCCTGGCCGTCCCGTATCTGCTCGCCGCGAGCATCTGCACCAACTTCATCGGCGGCGGCGGCCCAGGCTGGCTCAACCCCCTCGTGCTCCTGTTCATCTGGAACGCGATGAAGTTCCTCATCATGGGACCGCTCAGCCTCGTCCTCCTGGCTCGCGTCCGCGTGCTGGAGACCGCAGCTCGCCGCCGTGCCCACCGATCGCACCCAACGGCGCGCCGTCAGCAGACCGTCACCGCGGATGTGCCGTCTTGATTCTCGCCTCTCCGGGGCTGGCCCTCGGGATCGACCAGTTCTGCCCCAACGTCGGCGGTCGCCGATAGTCTGACCCCCGGGCGCGGAGTTCCCCGATCGCCCGCCCCACATCATGGTGATCGAGGAGCTAAACGATGAGTTATCGCAACAAGACCTATGTCGCATTCGCGAGCGAAGACATCCACTACTACCGGCTCATGACTGCCTGGCGGGCGAACGACAACATCGAGTTCGGCTTCATCAACGCACACGACATCTACACAGCTCGCGACAGCAGCACGCCTGAAACGATCAAGAGGCGACTGCGCGAGCGCCTGAACAACACCAAGCAGGTTGTTCTTCTCGGTAGCCCAGCCGCCCGTCGTAAGGGCGGCAACGGCACCTCATTCCTCGCCTACGAGGTCGGGGCCATCATCTCCCTTAACCTTCCCGTCGTCGTGGCGAATCTGGACGGCTCTCGCCAGGGCGTCAGCAGAAATATCCCTGCGCCGTTCGCGAACAACGACTATTACACGATATCGGTCTCCTTCGGACCCAGCATCATCAAGTACGCGTTGGACGACTATGCGGCGGGGTTCTCCAGCTCGAAGAAAGTGGGCTCTTACCAGTACAAGGAGTCCGTGTACGAGAGTCTCGGCCTCAACAAGTGACGCGGTATAAGCGATCGCTGCGACGCTACGCCGGAGGGTTCGCTCGCCGCTTCCTAGAGGCGCTGGGCGTGCAGGCAGTAGTTGCTGGTGCGGTCGCGCTCTTCGCGCCGGACCTGCTAAACGGTCGATGGTGGCTGGTAGCCATTGCCGCCATTCTCGCCGTCGGATGGGCCTTCCTCGCCTTTCGACAGAAGGAACCGGAGCAGTGGTTTCCCTCTGAGTCGGTCACCATCCGTCTTGTCGCGGGCGACTTGTTCGAGCAGAACACATCGGCGATGGTCGGCATGACTACGACGTTCGACACCGAGCCCGGCATCATTGAGAACAAGAGCGTTCAGGGCAGCCTCCTGCGGGTCGTTTACGACGGATCACAGACCCGACTCGACATAGCGTTGACGACGGCATTGAGCGGGATCGGAACTGTCGGGGTAATCACGAAGCCTGGCAAGCAGGACATCTATCCGCTCGGCACCGTTGCCGTCCTTCCCGGCCAGGGGACGGTCCGTTACTACTGCGTCGCCTACACGTCGATGGACGAGCACAATCGGGCGAAGGGCACGATCCGCGGCATCCTCGACAGCCTTGACAGCGTGTGGGACGCGGCCGATCGTCACGGCAACGGGGAGCCGATCTGCGTTCCGCTTCTGGGGCAGGGCCAGTCCCGAATCCCCGAGCTCACGGCCGAAGCTGCCGTCAGGTTGATCGCGTTCTCGTTCCTGCTCCGGACGCGGCGCGGTCGGTTCTCGAAGGAGTTGCGTATCGTGGTTCATCCAAACGAGATTGGCAAGGTCGATTACGCCGAGTTCCAAGCCTTCCTGCGTTCCTTGGTTGCGGGATGAGCGACACCGATAGCAGTCTGGACATCCCAACGCAGGAGCCTTGCGCGTTCTGTGACTATCTGAGCGGGGCGCGACCTTTCACGATCCTGTGCCGCAGCGACTTGGTCGCAGTGCTCGTGACGAGAGAGCAACGTGGCATCGGGCATCTACTCGTCCTCCCAGTGCGGCACTACCCGACACTGCTGGAGTCCGAATCCGCTGAGCGGCACGCAATGATCGACACGCTGGCCTGGGCCGCGTCTGCCATTGACGCCGCGTTCGAGCGCCCAGGAATCGCGGTCTGGCAGAACAACGGCACGGCAGCGCACCAAGCCATTCCGCACCTCCACTTTCACGTTGCTGGAACGTTGCCCGGAGGTGGGACAAACTTTGACGACGTTCCCGAACTCACTGTGGAACAAACCGATCGAATAGCGGCGAAGATCATGGCGACAGCCCCTGAGAACGACTCCTGCAATCCGAGCTGAGCGGCCATGTATCGGTCTTGGGCTGCGGCTGAGCCCGGTCTACGGGCAACAGGTTCAGCCGTTGGGTGCCATGTGGCGCGCGGCGAATGACGAAGGAGCCTTCATGGACTTCCGATGACGCGGAGTTTCATTCCGTGCGTCTCGACGAGGAAACGCTCGGTCCCGCCAAGCAGCGCGCGCATGTCCTCGCTCACAAGCGACTTGGACATCCCTGGCTGAACGATTGCAACGGCAACGTTGAGCGTGCGGTACCGCGCCTCGCGGACGAGGGCAGCCAGTGTTGAGATATCTCCAGCGATGAGGCCGCTCTTCCCAGAGCTCTGGCGCTGCTGCTCTCGGCGGAAGAGCCGCTTGGTGAGCAGCTCTGGGATCGACTTTGCGCGATTCATCTTCATCGACTGCCCGCAGACGTCATACAGGTCGTCGATCCGCGCGCCTGGCCTGTCGCCGGACGAGTATTTGCAGTGCACCATCAAGACGTCGAGGGCATCCTCGGTCCTCTTCAGGAGAACAATGTCGGCCAGTTCGCCGGCACCGTCGTCGTCGATGACAAGCTCCCACTCGTCCTCGGCTGAGAGGGCTTGGATCGCACGGTGCTGGATCGTAGTCGGATCGCGATCAGCGCCTTGCGATTCACGCTTGATGTCGACGCCGGACCAGTCGATCGTCTCGATGGCATCGACTGGGAAGAGCCGTCGCTCGCGATCTGGCCGCAGCATGAATCCTTGTTCAACGAGGACCACCTCGCCCTCGAACGTAATGAGCAGTCCGTTAGCGGTGAGGAAGGCTGCGAGGCTTCCTGCGCCCGCTGGCGTGATGATCTGCCCGTCTTCGGTAACGGGGCGGATAGTGGGCGGGTCGTCTTCATGAAAGTCGAACTCGAACTCGAGCTCCCACGCTGGCGTCTTGAGCTTGAACCGGAGCGGTTGGTCCGCCGTGTGATTGCTGAGGGAAAGCTCGGTGTCGAGCAGCGAGAACGACTGGTTTCCGTAGCTGACCTTGCGTCGCTCGCTGAATGTTGCGACGAGTTGATACGGCCACTCGATGGACAGGGGGACGTATGGCGGTCGCTCCCGGGCAGGCTCAGGAAGCAGGAAACCTGACATGACGGACTCCAGGGAGATCGATGTGTCCGTGATGGTCGGTCCGACCTGGGTTGCCCAGCGCACCCAGTCGTGGATGTCGCGAGCTTGTTCGTGGCTCCATACGCGCCCCTTGCGGGATGCCCCGAAGCTCACGGCTCGGCTGTCAGCAAAGCCGTGGGCGAAGATGTTGGTCTTCATTTTCGTGCCGCCTTCTCCGCGCCACGCGTGGAGTACGTCTTGGCCGACGTGCATGGAAAAGCGCCGGTTTCGGCTCACTGAGTCGAGGAGGCCGACGTTGGTGGGCACTCGGCGTTTGACCTTGGAGAGGATTCGGTACACCGTTTCGCCCTTGACCAAGGTGACGTCATCGCCGCCGATGGCTTTGGCGATGTCTTCGTGCATCGAGTCGTTGTTCGTGCTGTTGACGTACAGGAACCCTGCGGCATCGTCGACATGTACGACGTGGAGGTGGTGGACGAGTTCGTTGAAGCTGGAGAAGTCGCCCCATCTGACGGGTGTCGCCTCTCGCGAGACCCACCACGCGACCTTGTCTTTGTTGTTGATGCCGATGCGGGTCGTCAGCAATCGGTCCTCGAACAGGTCGTAGATGCTCTCGGGGTTCCATGTCAGCGGCTTGGTGGACTGGTAGGTGACGGTGCTCATCTTCGGATGGATGCTGCGCATAGCGACTTCGCTGGGGACCGATCCAAACGCAAGCTCGAAGTCGGTTCGGTCCTTCTCCTGTCCGACGCCGTGCTCGGTCAGGTCGCGGATGACTTCATTCCAATCGGCGTCCTCGCCGTAGAGCTTGCGGAGCCGCTCGTCGACGCCAGCAACTTGAAGCGGTACGAATGCTGAGGCTTCTCCAAGTGACTCGTTGCCCACGCGGGTGAAGCGTCCGACGAACTGCAGGGTGACGGCAAGGCTCTTCTGGGGGTCATGGATCGCGGCGATCTTCAGCGCCGGGAGGTCGAAGCCTTCTCCGAGCATGTTGACGCACACGACGATTCGGCTCTCGCGGTTGAAGAGCTTGTCGCGGTGCTTGCTGCGGGTTGACTCGGCCATTCCTGTGTCGATGCGGATTGGAGCGAATTCTGAGCCGAGCTCCTCGTAGAGCTTGATGATCTCCTTGGCTCGTTCCACGGAGCGGACACGCGCCATCAGGAGGTGATCCAGCCCCGCTTCGACGTCGGCTCGAAGTTGCTCGACGGCAGCGATCGCTACGGCGCGGTCTGGCTCGGCGAGGTCGATCACTGAGCGGTAGTTGATTCTGGCGAAGTAGCCGTGTGCCTGGGCGAGGTGGAGCGGGTAGGCGTAGGCGATGCGGCCGCCGAGGTGACGCCCGTCCTCGCGATAGGGAGTCGCCGTGAATTGGACAACCTCCCGCCCATCGAACAACTCGACGACCTGCCTCCATGTGCGGGCGCCCAGGTGGTGCGCTTCGTCGACTAACAGACGCTGACACGACCGAGCCAGGTACGAACGCGCCTCCTCCGAACACGCATTCAAGACTTGTGCAGTCGCCACGACCACGTTGGATCGCGCGAGAACATGTTGAACCTGGTCGATAGTTTGGAGTCCGCTCTTGAGCACGAGAACGGCCGGGCACAAGAAGTCCCCGACGACGGCATGGACACGAGGCAGTACCCCGAGGGTCACGAACTTCTCCGCGATCTGAGTGCGCAGCGCGTCCGACGGTACGACCACCAAAGTCTGGGCCGGTGAGTGGCAGTACGCCGCAAGCATCGTCTCGGTCTTGCCGGTCCCTGTCGGCATCACCACCGTGATCGGTTCATGCTCTTCGGTGGAGCGATAGGCCAAGATCGCGTGCAGGGCACCGAGTTGCGGCCGGCGGAGCCCGTCTTCTGTTTCGATCTCTGCCGCGAACCGAAACCGCCCTTTGAGGGCGGTTTCCACGACTTCGCCGTCCTGCGGCTCTTCGGCGTGCGCTCCCGGACCTTCGCTGAGCCACCACAACTCGTTGCCGTCGATGTCACAACGCTCGATCGTCGTCACGCGGCACCCTTCGTCCCTGGTCTACGAAGTACCTCGGCCCGTTCTGACCTCGACTTCCCTTGATGTCAGTATGGCCCGAGAACGGCCGCCTGGTCCGATTCCGCTCAGCGTGGGTGTTTCCGCGGGCGACGACCTCGCGGTCGAATCGGCCCGCCTTCCGCGAGCACAGCCGCACGCACCGTGTCGACATCGATCGACACGCGCTCGGCCACCTGAGCCAGTGTCATTCCTGCCGCGTAGAGCGACGCGGCTTGAGCACGCTTCCCGGCAGGCAGACCCGCCTCGCGGATCGGAACTCCAGCTCGCCGCCCGAGTTCGGGAACGGTCGCGCGGTGCACTCGGAACTTGGACGCGATCGCCGCGACTGGCATCCCCGCCACGTAGTCAGCGATCAGCTCGGCACGCTTGGCAGGGCTCAATCGGGTTTGAGACTTCACCGATTTCTTGACCACCGAACCGCGCGCATCGTGCCTCTCGGACGGTCGCGGCCGTGGTCGTCGCCCCTCAAGCCCGCGAAGAACACGGGAAATCAAGGTTTTCAGCGCAGGACGTGTGTTTGAGAATCGTCCGGGAAGGCCCACCAGAGGCGTCGTACGGGAACACGCGACATCGGAAGGTGGGGTGTGTTCCCGTTTGGCTCACTTGCCTCCGGTTGTCTCGCGAACGAGGTGTCGGCGAGCCCGGCGCGGACGCGGTCTTGGTGCCGCTTGAGCGTTGGTAGGTCGACGGCATCGGCGACGTGCGCGGCCAGCAGCTTGTCGCGCTCTGCTTCGAGGCGCGCCCGATTCGCGGTGAGGTCGGCGAACTCCTGATCGCGGCCCGCGCCGCGCTCGTCAAACGCGGCGTCGACCTCGGCGGCGAGGCGCCGGAAGTCGGCTTCGCTGATCGTGATGCTGGCGTAGGAGTCCTCAACCAGCCGTTCTGCGACCTGCACGGGCACCGCGCGTCCGAGTACAGGTGGTCTTCTTCAATGCCCTGCCGAAGCAGACGAAGTAGGCGTAGGTCGTGCCGCGCGGGTCGGTGGCGAAGTCGAGCAGCATCCGCGACCCGCAGCTACCGCAGAGCAAACAGTCCCCTCAGGGCGATGCGCGTGCTGGACGTGCCAGGTTGCGTAGGCGTTGCGCGCCTTGAACAGCGATTGGACCTGATCGAACAGAGCCGGCTTCTCGATGGGTTCGTGCGCGCCGGGATGGAGGACGCCCTTGTAGCGGATGACCTCGGCGCAGTGACCCGCCTAGCCGGGCGGGCCCCGGTGCTCGCCGGTGCCCACTTCTCGTTGACCGCGCGGATGAACCCGGCCATCACCGCCACGATCACGAGCATCGAGGAGCAGGCCTGGACCCCGATCCGGTACCCGAACGCGATCTGGGACGAAGACGAGGCCCGGCTCGTCTCCGATGCCCAGGTCGCCGAGATCCCCTTCACCGCGTTCACCAACTCGCCCCTGAGCATGCTCAGGGGCCGAGAATGCCCACCGCGTCCACGCCATCATCGAGGGCGTCCACGCCGACCTACGCGCCTCGGCCCTGGCCCACGTGCCCTCGGGCAAGTTCACCGCGAACGCGGCCTGGCTTGTGCCGGCCGCTCTCGCGTTCAACCTCACCCCCGCCGCCGGGGCCCTGGCCTCCTGCTTCCACGCCCGCGCCACCACCGCGACCATCCGAGACCATCTCATCCGCGTCCCCGCCCGGCTCGCCCGCTCGGCATGACGGCTGATCATGCACCTACCCCGACATGGGCCCACCGGGACGCCTAGGAAGCGCTCTATGCCGCTGCTTGTGGCCACCCCCAGCCGCGGCGACCCGACCACCAGCCCCCACGGGCGCGACCGGAACACAAGTGGAAAAGCCGGGCAGACCGGCGGCCCTGCCACGCCCACACGACCCGACCCGCCAGAACCCGGACCTCACACCGTCACCAAAACCCGGACGGTGGATTCAGGCTCATCCACTCCGGCCAACTCACCGACCGGATCAACGCACTCTGAAACCGAAAGAGCCGGATTGTGGACTACGTTGCATCGCGCCAATCTTTATAGGCATCTTTCATCTTGCCCAAGCCGAGCGACTGCACCATCTGTACCCGTGCCGGGCGTGGGTACTCACCCTGAGCTTTCTGCCAAGCCGCTGCCGGTACGCGTGTCAGGAACCCATTCAGTTGCGCAAGCATCGCATCAATATTTTCGATCTTCTGCCTTCCCTTGCAGAACACGTAGAGGCGGCTGTCTTGCATCACCATCTCGTGTTGAAACCGCCCGCCCACGAGCCACTGAACCATATCCGGCGTCATGATGTCGAGAGCAGCGGGGTGATGTTCGCTGTGCACGGCATAGAGTGAGTTGAGCTCTGCCGACGGCATCTCGACAGGTTTGGTGAGACGGGCCTGCGGCAACTCGATTTTGCGACGGCGACGAATAATCAGGTTCGGAAACGGTATTGGGGCTCTTCACAGTTGAGGGTGTAGAGGTCGTGGGCGCGTCGCTCGTCGGATAGGGGTCGAGGTCCTCCGATGATGGGGGTTCTGACACTGCCCACCGGGAAGACCTCGACGTGCCTGACGCTACCTT